>JBBQTX010000051.1:0-10185 GCA_038234475.1 Caulobacterales bacterium
GGCACCACATAACCCGCCGAGTTCGACGCCGTGCTCAGCCCCGCCTTCAGCTCCAGCCCAAACGACTGACCCGTCTTCAGGTAGCCGTCGAACGCCGCCTTCGCCTCCATTCCTCCCCCATCGGGGGAGGGGGACCGCGTAGCGGTGGAGGGGGCCAGCCCCAATTCGGGTCGGCGACTTTCAGACACCACCCGGTCCAGCCGCGCCTGCGCCGCTCCGACCGCCTGGTCGATCCGCGCCACCTTCTCCTCCAGCAGCGCATCCGCCGAGCTCTTCCGCTCGATCTCGTCCAGCCGGGCATCGTTCGCCCCTTTGAACGCCTCGAACGCCGCCATCATCTCGTGCATGGCCGCGCGCGCCCCGGACTCTGGCGCATAGGCCGTGCCCGAGGCCTGTTTGGTCTCTTTCATTTTTGCTCCAGTCAAAAGGACGGTGGACATCGCCCATCCGTCATCGTCCGGTCATCCCGGACAGGCCTCGGACACCCGGAGGCGTCCTTGGAATTCACGAAACCCGTGACCGCAGTCCCGGCCGCCCGGGTGTCCGCCGCTATCGACCCGGCCTTGCGAACCGGGGCCGGGAGGGACGCAGCCGCTCCGAAACCCGACTCCCCTGACGTGCATCCGTTTGACAGTTAACGAACGCCGTGATCACCCTGACCCTGTTCAAGTTCGGGGATCATGCGTCATGTTCAAACTGTCCGCGACGGTCACCTTGGCCGCCCTCATCGTGTCCGCCGGCGCGGCCGCCGCCGCCGACCGCTGCGGGGCCACCACCCACATGCGTTTCGGCGAGACCCGGGCCTATTTCGGCAATACGCTCGCGGCCTGCCGCCCCGACGGCTACTGCTCCGCCGTCGTCGCCCTCGCAGATCCGTCCGGCCAGGCCGCTTATCTACAGCAGCTGCGCGTGGCCCGGCCCAGCCCCGGCGCCGACCATCTGGTCGAGCTGGTGGCCGCCAACCCCATGCCCGTGGCCGGCCCGATGAATTTCACCATGCCCGGCCAGACCGTCGATCCCGGCCCCTGGCTGGTCCCGACCTCGCCGGGCGGCAATGAGTTCCGCGTCTCCGACCCCATCCTGACCCGGTCCCTGGTGTCCGGCCTGCGTCGCCAGCGCATCGCGCGCTGGAACTACCCGTCCACATCGGGCCGGGCCGAGGCCTATTTTTCCCTGCGCGGCATGACCGCCGCGCTCAACTGGATCGACTGCCGAGGAGGCGCGGGCGTCCGCGCCTGAGCCTCGGAGGCTCGACCCGCCGTCGATCCTGACGGCACGCTCAAAAGGCCGCCGTTCGAGGCCAAAGGCCGGCCTTGCCGACCCGAAACCGCGCTCCCGGCAGCATCGGGAACGTCACCAGCGACACCTCCCACAGCGCGACCTCGACCAGCACCCTGAGCCGCCCTTCGCGGCGCGCCCGGCTGCTGCGGAAGCCGATCGACAGTCCGTCCAGCGCTCCCGCCTTCGACAGCGCCGCCGCGAACCGCGCCTCGGCCGACCAGTCCATGATCCGGCCCCGGACGAACAGCCCCCGCTCGTCCTCGACCAGGTCATCCCACACTCCGACCGCGGCCCGGCTCTCGTGCTGATGCAGCATCCGCACACCCTTCACACCCGTCTTCGCCAGACTGTCCGCGAAAGCGCCCCGCGCCACCACATCCCCGTTCAGGTCGGCGACACCCCACAGCGACGCATAACCCTCGATCTGAAGGGGCGACTGCGGCGATGGTGACGCCTGGGCGAGAGGTGAGCGGATCCGCGGCTCGCTCACCTCTTGCTCACGAACACCCGTCACCATCGGGCCCCTCACCGCCCGCCCTCCAGCCGCATCTCGACCCGCTCCACCGCCGCCCGCGTGGCCACGCTCTGCTCCTCCAGCCTCGCCAGCCGTTCGGCGACCAGCCGCTGCTCCCCGACTCTCTCCTCCAGCGTGGCGATCCTGGCCGCCGCCCCGCCGGCCCAGACCAGTCCGCCGATGGTCTGCACCACCAAGGCCACGGTCAGCCCAATCGCCATCTTCCTCAGATCGTCCATGAATTATCTCCGGTCGTGGCTGCGGCGCAGGTGCCGGTGGATAGTGCTGGTGAACCCGTCACCCGACCTGGCTCACCGGCACTGGCACTCTTCACCCGGCTCAAACGCCTCACGCCCGTTAAACCCCCACTCCCGCCATTCGCCGCCGTTCCTCATCCGTGAGAAAACCCGCCGCGTTCAACCGCGCCCAAAGCGCATCCCGCTCGGGCTGAAGCGCCGGCACGCCGTCGAGATCCGCCTCGATCCGCACCCCGGCGAAGCGCTGGCCCAGCCACCCGCTGAGCGCCGCCGCCGTCTTGCGCACCAGCGGCACCACCGTCCCGCGCCAGAAGGCCGCATTGGCCTCGCGATAGTTGGCGTAGGTCGCGTCCCCGGGAATGCCCAGCAGCTGCGGCGGCACCCCGAACGCCAGGGCGATCTCGCGCGCCGCCGCGTGTTTGCCGGCGATGAAGTCCATGTCCGCCGGGGTCCAGCTCATCGGCTTCCAGTCCAGCCCGCCCTCCAGGATCATCGGCCGTCCGGCGTTCATCGTGCCCGAATGGCTTTCGCCGACCTGGGCCCGCAGCGCCTCGAACTGTTCGGCCGTCATTCGTTCGCCGTCCTTGGCCCCATAGACCAGCGCCCCCGACGGTCGCGCCGCATTGTCCAGCAACGCCTTGTTCCAGGCCCCCGACGCGTTGTGCACGTCGATCGCGAACGCCGCCGCCTCCAGCGGCGAAAAGCCGTAGTGGTCGTCGGTCGGATGAAACAGTTTCAGCTGCATCACCGGCGACCACCCGTCCGTGGCCCGCCCGATCCGCACCGACCGTCCGTCCACGGAATACTCATAGGCGACCGGCCATCCCGCCGGTCCCGGCACCACCTTCACCCGGTCGGGCCGCAGCGTCCACAGCTCCTCCGGAACCGTGTCCCCGACCGCCTCGGCATAGGCGTTCCCCGCCGTCTGCAGGGCGCCGTACAACCCCTCCAGCCACTCGCTCCCCGACTGCTCCCGGTTCGGCCGCGCCAGCAGCGTCGCCAGCGGATGCCCGTCGCTGCGGGCCCCGTCCGCGAACACCGCCAGCGGCGTCGCCGCCGCCGCCTCGGCGATCATTCGCACGCAGCGGTAGGCCACCGCATTCTTGGCGAACCCCTCCTCGGCCAGATGGGCATAGTCCCGCGGTGTCCACCGCGCCCTTCCCGCGCCGGTCAGGGCGATCAGCGGCCCCGCCCGACTGTCCTTGATTTCGGGTGCGCCGGGGCTTCTTGTCCCGGCGCGCCGGGAAACGCCCCACGCGCGTCGCCAGTCGAACATTCGATCTCTCCGGTTGTATTGGGCGGTCGCCCTTGCTGTGCTAAGGTCGCTCCATGACCATCCACATCGACATCGCCCAGTCGAAAGCCACGCTGGCCGAGGTCGTCGATCTCGTCGAACGGGGCGAATCCGTCGTCATCGACCGGGCGGGCGAGTCGCTCGGCGAGTTTGTCCTTGAGCCACCCCCCACGCCCCTCGCGCGCGCCAAGGCCAAGCATCGCTTCATTGGTGCGCTCGCCCATCTCGGGCCGCTCACCGCGGAAGAGGCGAATATGTTCCTGGGACCAGATCCAGAATTTCAAGCGGCGGCCCGCTCCGAAGATGAGGATCATCTCTACAAGTGAGCGCGGTCATCCTCGATACCCACGTACTCATCTGGAGCCTGTTTGATCGCCCCGAAGTGTCGACTTCCGCGAGAGGATGGATGGAGGCCGCGTCTATGATCTATGTCAGCGTGGTGAGCATCTATGAGATTGACTTCAAGCGGCGGCGCGGTGGACGGCGGGCGGAGGACTCCTTCCTTCAGCGAATGCCGCGGAACATGCCGGATGCGCTCCCGTCGTTTGGTCTCAAGCTGGTGGATGTGACCGCTGAGATCGCGTGGCGCGCCGCTCGTCTCCCGATCGATCATCCGGACCCTTGGGATCGCATTCTGGTCAGCCAAGCCATGGCGCTGAACGCGCCTCTCATCAGCAACGACAGGCCCTTGCGGGCCTCAGTCGATAGCCAGGCCAAAACCCGCGGCGTCATAGTATTCTGACGCTCGGCCCCGCCCTCGGCGTCGGCAGCAGGTGCATCACCGCCCACACCAGGGCATCGGCGCGGTCGGGACTTCGCCCACCGCCATCGGTCGATCCCAGCGCCATCAACTCTTCTTCCAGGGCCGGAAACGCCCCGCAGTGGATCACCCGCCCCTGTTCGTACAAGGCGGCCACCGGCTCGGCCCGGACCGCCTTGCCCCGGCTGGCGTGCACCAGCTTGATCAGCGTCTCACAGCCGCCGTGGGCCAGCACGGTCCGCACCATCTCACCGCCCTGGTTCTTTTCGGCCACGATCTCCTGCGCCCCGAACTCGCGCGCCGCCTCGGCCACCCGCATGGCCCAGCCCTGCGGCGACTCCCCGGCCTTCGACCGGTCGGCCAGCACATAGGCGCAGCTGTCCTTGCGTCCGACGACCACGATCCCGCAGGCGTCCCCGCCCGCGCTCGCCGGCGGGTCGACCGCCACCACGATCCGCTCCAGCGTCGCCGGCCGATGGCCCCGCGCCCGCGCCAGGTCCTCGGCGCGGAACAACGCGCCCTCGGCCTCGACCATCAACCCCTCCAGCTCCTGCGCCTCCAGCCGCGTCCCGGCGTAGAGCGTCCGCAGATGGCCGAGAAAACCCGGCGACAGATGCTCGGCATTGGCCTGCGTCCCCGCCCGGTCCACGATCGCCCCGGCTTCCGCCAGCAAACGCCGCAGGGCCGGGATCGGTCGCGGCGTGGTCGTCACCATCAGCCGCGGGTCGGCGCCCAACCTCAGCCCCAGCCGCAGATTGCTCAGCACCGCCTCGGGCCTGCGCCAGGCACAGAACTCGTCGGCCCAGGCGTGGTGAAACTGCGGCCCCCGCAGACTGTCGGGGTCCTCGGCGGAGAAGGCGTGGGCCACGCTGCCGCTCGGCCAGATCAACCGCCGACGACCGGCCTCCCAGCGCGGCCGCTTCGACCGCTCCGGCAAGGCCTTCAGCCCGGACGGCCCCTCGACCATGACCTCGCGCACATCGTGCAGCGTCGGACCGACGAGCGCGAACCGCCGGTCCTTGGCCTCGGCCAGATTGTTGATCCACCAGGCCCCGGCGAAGGTCTTGCCCGCCCCGCGACCGCCCAGCAAAACCCATGTTCGCCAGTCGGCGTCAGCGGCCGGTGCCTGGTGGCTATGTAACGCGAACCCGTTCTCGCTCAGCGCGTGGAGTTGGCCAGCATCCAGGCTCAACAACAATGCCCTTCGCTTCGAGGACGGCATTGAGGCGATCGAGACGGGTGTCCAGTTCGGCCCGCAATCGCTCGAGGTTTTCCGGGCTGTCGTCACGATGTTTCATCTCGTCCTCTTCTGCCTCCGGCTCGGCGGTGCCGCTCGTCTCGAGAGTCAGGGCCACGACCGCCCGTGCCGAGCGGGCGATCACGCCGACGGCGCGCGCCTGTTTCTCGGCGGCGGCGACGTCACCCTTGGCCGGCACGGTATCCAGCAGCACGGCCACGCTCCGATCGATCACCGGCATCAACAGCCTCTGCAAGTCAGCGGCCCATTCGGCGGCTCGCTGCGCCCTGTCCTGATTTCCCGTCATGCCCAGACAGTAGGGGATCAGCGCACCTAGGCGCGCCGATTGCCTCGAGAAACATCCAACCGGTTCAAATCCGGACTATTTTCCAACTCAGTCCGGCGGTGCTTCCGAAAATGTCCACCAAGGCCTCAGATTATGAGCACGTCGCCCGTGGCCGCTCGCGTGGGTGCCAATGCCCTCGCAACGCGGTTCAGAAGGTCGCCGGGCGCGAACGGCTTGGCGACATAGCCGGCGCATCCAAGGCTTATGGCCTTCTGCACCGTCTCGGGCTGCCGGTTGGCGGTGACCATCAGGACCGGCGGTCCGGCCCGGTTCCGACGCCGCATCGTGGCCAGCACCTCGATCCCGCTCATGCGAGGCATGTGCACATCCAGCAACACCAGCCCGACGCGAAGCCGCCGCATCAGGTCCAGCGCCGCCTCTCCGCTTCCTGCGGTCAGGACGGCGTATCCGGCTTGGGACAGGGTGATGTCCATCAACTCGCGGATCATTTCGTCGTCTTCGACGATCAGGATGGTGGTCGTCACGCTGCGGCTTCCTTGTCCGTCAAGTTCGCCGCGTCTCGCTCGAGGAACGCCGCCATTGTGTTCAAAAGGACCGACATCTGGATCGGTTTGCCGACGTGCCCGTTCATGCCTGCGGCTAGACACCGCTCGACCTGCTCGGGCTGGATATTGGCGGTCAGGGCGATAATCGGCGTGCGTCCCGCAGACCCGTCCATCGCCCGGATCGCCCGCGTCGCCGCCAGGCCGTCCATGGACGGCATCTGCACATCCATCAGTATCAGGTCATAGGCACCGGTCCGCGCCGCCTCGACCGCTTCGGCCCCGTCGCACACCGTCCGCAGGTCCAGCCCCAGCCCGCGCATGATCGCCGTGACCAGCTCCCGGTTCGGTGCCGCGTCGTCGGCCATCAGAATCTTCATGCCCTCGGCCAGGGCCGGATAGCCGGCGCGCGCGGCTTCATTGCCGGTGACAGCCTCCCGCATCGGAATCTCGAACCAGAAGGTCGAGCCCTCGCCCGGTCGGCTGTCGGCACCGATCTCGCCTCCCATCATCTCGATCAGACGACGCGAGATCGCCAGGCCCAGTCCCGTCCCGCCATAGACCCGCGTGGTCGAGGCGTCGGCCTGGGTGAAGCGATCGAACAGGGCGTCGATCCTGTCCGGCGCGATGCCGATGCCGCTGTCGCTCACCGCCACCCGCAGCCGGCCGTCCAAAGCGGACATCGTCAGCCGAACCGTTCCGACGGCGGTGAATTTCACCGCATTGGACAGGAAGTTCAGCGTCGCCTGTCGCAGCCTGCCCTCGTCCCCCATCATTAGGCCTGGCAGGGCAGGGTCGAGCACGGTCTCCAGCGTCAGCCCCTTGGCCAGGCATTGGGTTTCCATCATGGCGACCGTGCCCTCGGCCATGGCGCGCGGGTCAAAGGGTTGCGGCTCCAGATCGGCGGCATCGGCCTCCAGCTTGGAGTAGTCCAGAATGTCGTTGATCACACTCAGCAAGGCCTCGCTGGCCGTGGCGATGCGATCGACATGTCGCCGTTCCGTCTCAGGCAGGTTGGCGCTCGCCTTCAGCAGACCTGCGAACCCGACCACGCTGGTCAGGGGCGTGCGCAATTCGTGACTCATATTGGCCAGGAACTCGGACTTGGCCCCGGCCGCCGCCTCGGCCACGTCGCGGGCCTCGGTCAGCGCGGCTTCCAGCGCCTTGGTTTCCGTGATGTCGCGGACCACGTCGTGGAACTCGACAACCCGTCCGGCGGCGTTGCGGATCAGCGTGGTACGGGCCTCCATCCAGCGCACATCGCCCGACGCCACGCGCGCCCGATAGATGAGGCCGGGCAGGACCTCGCCCGGCGGGGCCTTGACCATCTCGCGGAAACGCTCCGCCAGCGCGGGCACGTCCTCGTCGACGATCAGATCGGTCACAGGCCGACCCAGCAGGTGTTCCGGTGCGATGCCCGTCGCCGCCTCGACGCTGGGCGAGATATAGCCGATCAGCCCATCGACCCCATAGGTCACGATGATGTCGCTGGCCCGGTCCGCCAGCAGACGGTAGCGAGCTTCGCTCGCCTCAATCCGTTGCTGGCTGCGCACCGAATCCGTAACGTCCCGGAAGATTCCGAACAGCGCGGTCGTCGCGCCCGTCTCGTCCCGTTCGGGACGGCAGTGCGACATCACGATCCGCTCGGCACCGTCCTCACGGATCAGCCGTAGCTGGAACCCGCGGCCCTCGCCGTTCTCGATAGCCCGCGCACAGGCGTCCGCGACCGTCTGGCGATCGTCTGGGTGATAGCAGCCGACCGCGTCGTCGAACGAGGGATCGAACGTCTCCCGGCTCTTGCCGTGGATCCGGTAGACCTCATCCGACCAGGTCACGGCCCCGCTGGCGACAACCAGCCGCCAGCAGCCCACGCCGCCCAGTTCCTCGGCCATGCCCAGGGTCTCGACCAACTCGGCCTGGACCCGCTCGGCAGCCTTGCGCGCCGTGATGTCGCGGACATGGTCGTGCAGTTCCAGCACGGTTCGCCCGGCCTCGTCCCAGACCGCGCTCGGCGAGGCCTCGAGCCACACTGTAATGCCGTCCGCCCGGATCGCGCGGTATTCGTATCGCGGTGGCGTCGCTCCGGGGCCGGCCCGGAAATAGTCCAGCAGCCTCGCTTCGATGGCCGCGACGTCTTCGGCCGGGATGAACTCGGTGCACCGGTGCCCGACCATCTGCTCGGGCCGGTAGCCCAGGATCGTCTCAACCGAGGGCGACAGATACAGGAACGTTCCGTCCGGCTTGTAGCGGGCGATGATGTCGGTCGCGGTCTCGCTCATCATGCGGAACCACGCCTCGCTCTCCTTCAGGCGCTCCTCGGCCCGAACCGTCTCGGTGACGTCCTGGAATACGCCGAACAGGGCGAACGGTCGCCCGTCCTCGCCGAGCTCGGTGCGGGCGCGGGTGATGACCCGCCGTTCTCCGCAGGTGGCGCTGACCAGCCGCAGGTCCAGATTATAGCCTTGGCCCGTCTCGATCGCGCGCTCGACACAGGCCGCCAGAATTTCGCGGTCCTCCGGATGATAGTCCGACAAGACGTCCGCGTAGTTGGGGTCGAACGTCGCCCGGTCACGACCGTGAATGCGATAGACCTGATCGGACCAGACGACCGTTCCATTCACCAAGTCGAAGCGCCAGCGGCCCAGTCCGGCCATTTCTTCGGCCAAAACCAGCAGCGACAACTGCTCGGCCTGGGCCCGACTGGCCTGGACCTGGTCGTAAAGGTCGCCGGCCAGCCGTGCGGCGTGGCGCAGCATTTCCATCTGCGTGGGCGTCGGCGGGTCCCGCGGCACGACATCCATGGCCGCGAGCGCCCCGATCGGCGTGCCCGATGCGTCACAGATCGTCGCGCCGGCGAAGAACCTGATCCGCGGACCGTCAGTCACCATGGGATGATGGCACAGCTCGGGGTCATCCAGCGCGTCGGGAATCACCAGCGTCGCGTCGGGTCCCATCGCCACCAGCCTGGCACTGACGCTGACTTCGCGAGGGAGGGATTTCAGTCCCAGGGCGATCTCGGAGCGAAACAGTGCCTTGTCGTCCTCGAGCACGCACACCAGGCCGAAAGGCACCTCCAGCGCCGCGCAGACCAGCGCCGTCACCCGATCAAAGGGTGTCGGAAGGGCCTCGGAACCCTGACGGGCGATGTTCATGAAACCTCCGGCCAACCGCGTGGCGGACGTTTGGATTCAAGGTTCAAAGGTTCGGTTAACGGGGGTCTCCGTCGCGCTCCTCGTTCCACTCGGGGGCCTCGAAATCCATCGCATCCTCGGCCTCTTTCAGGGCCAGTTCCGATACCGTCTGACCCCGCACCGAGACCCCCGCCGCATGCACGCTCTCGGGATCGCCCGAGACCAGCGGATGCCAGTCGGCCAGCCCTCGCCCCTCATGCACCCGGCGATAGCCGCACGACTTCGGCATCCACCCCAGCTGCTCGATGTTCCACGGCGTCAGCTTGATGCAGTCCGGCACCTGCGCGCGACGGTTGGCGTAGTCGATACAGGTGCATTTCGCGCTGTCGAACAGCTTGCAGTGCACCCGGGTGGGAACGACGTCCCCGGTGTCCTCGTCCTCGAACCGGATCAGACAGCACAGCCCGCACCCGTCGCACAGGCTCTCCCACTCCTCGCGGGTCATCTGTTCCAGACGTTTGGTTTGCCAGAAGGGCTTGGTCAGGGGGTCGCTACGCTCTACATCCACCGCCTCCCCATACGCCCCTCCCCGACTGAAATCACCCATGGCCGCCAAAGCCTCGACAAAACCACCCCTCGTCGCCCTCAAGGCCGTCCGTCTGCAGGACGGCCAGCGCCCGCTGTTCGACGGCGTCGACCTTGCCATAGAACCCCGAACCCGCGCCGCCCTGGTGGGTCGCAACGGGGCCGGCAAGTCGACCCTGATGAAGATGGTCATGGGCCTGATCGAGGCCGACGCCGGAGAGCGCTCCGTCCAGGCCGGCACCCGTTTCGCCTGGGTGGCGCAGGAGCCGGAGATCAC
>JBBQTX010000052.1:0-10173 GCA_038234475.1 Caulobacterales bacterium
ATCCTTGAGATACTGTCGTCGCCTGGCCAATCCGCTGAGCCGTCACCGGCCGTCTCACGATCACCGCCACCGTCGATCGATGGCGCGCTGCGGAACTCGACCGGGCCGTCGCCGGGGTTTCTGCGTCGACCGGTCATCGACGCGGACGATCCGAATCGAGGGCGGTTCGGTGGCCGTTCGGAACGCGACGGCTACCGCCTGGAGGTCACCTTCAAGACCAGCCGCAACAAGAACTGGGTGCCCATGGAGCTCCTCATCCAAGGCGACAACGCCGACGACGGCGAGACGGCTGAGCTCTTCGTGCACGACAGTTTCCGGCCGAACCGGTTCACGCTCCTCTTCAGCGCCGGAGTAGCGCGACAGACGGTCACCTCTTGGGGGGGATTCACCGTCGGTGTTTGGATTCCGGACCGCAACGTCGAACTGGAACTGGATCTCGCACTCGTCCGCGGAGCCCCCGAAATTATCCGGACGCGGTGACCTCGAGTCGGCTCACGGCAGGGTTTGCGGGAAAAACCGGCACCGGCTGACGTCGGTCAGTTCGCCAAGGCGAAGAGGCGGCACTGAGAGGTTAACCCGGTCGTGCGGCGAACGCCCTCCCCTTTCCGGATCTGAGGCCGCCTGCATCGCTGCCGCTCAAGAAGCTTCGGCAGCGTATCGCCTGCACGACTTCCAGCACCCTGGGGGCGCTTGCCGACCTACAGGCGGGGAAACGCCCGGCCCTCGCCATCGAACAGATGCGCGTTCCGGGGAGGGACGCGGAGGGTCAGGGTCTCGCCGACGCCCGGCCGGACCTCGCCGGGTAGCTGGACCGTCAGCGCCAAATCGCCATGCGTCAGATAGGCATAGGTGACGTGTCCCAGGGTCTCCACGAAACTGGCCTTCGCCGTGACGGTGCCGCCCGGTCCGGACAGGGCCATGTGTTCGGGTCGGATGCCGAGCGTGGCCCTGTCCCCGGCCCTGGCCTCCCCCGCGTTGACGGCGACCTGCAAGGTTTCCCCCGCAATAGTGCGGACCGTGGCCCCGCCGGCGGTCCCGTCCAGAACCTCGACCGGGATCAGGTTCATCTTGGGGCTGCCGATGAATTCGGCCACAAACAGATTGGCCGGGTGCTCATAGAGCTCCATCGGCTTGCCGACCTGTTCGATCAGGCCGGCGTTCAACACCACGATCCGGTCGGCCAGGGTCATGGCCTCGATCTGGTCGTGGGTGACGTAGACCATCGTGGTCTTCAACTCTTCATGCAGCCGCGCGAACTCATAGCGCATGCGGACCCGCAGGGCGGCATCGAGGTTCGACAGCGGCTCGTCGAACAGGAAGACCTCGGGCTCGCGCACGATGGCCCGGCCGATGGCGACCCGCTGGCGCTGGCCGCCGGACAGGGCCTTGGGCTTGCGGTCCAGAAAGTCGGTGATGTTCAGCACCGTGGCCGCAGCGCGCACCCGCCGGTCGATCTCGGCCTTGTCGGCCTTGGCCAAGGTCAGGCCAAAGGCCATGTTCTGATAGACGCTCATATGTGGATAGAGGGCGTAGGACTGGAACACCATGGCGATGCCTCGGTCCGACGGACCCAGGTCGTTGACTGATCGTCCGCCGATGGCGATGTCACCGCCGGTCGCCTCTTCCAGTCCCGCGATGGTTCGCAGCAGGGTTGACTTGCCGCAGCCCGACGGCCCGACGAAGACCACGAACTCGCCGTCGGCGATTTCCAGGTCGATGCCGCGCAGCACCTCGGTGGTTCCGAAGCGTTTGGTCACACCGGTCAGCCGGACATCCGCCATACTATTCCACCCGTCGTTTCTCGAGGCCGCCGACCCGGCCCGGACTTGCGTCTGTTCGCCCGCAAGGGGCTGACGGCCGATGACCGATCATCGCATCTCAACCCGACGGACGCCGACGGGCACTCGCAGTTCGCGACCGCTCCAGTCCGCTGATCGGCCGTCCAGCCGGACCCGACCGGGCAGCGCCTCGCCCTCGGGCCAGATGATGACGAAGCCGCCCGGGGGCTCGGCACCCGGGTTCAGGGTGAGGAGATAGTCGTTGCCCGTCTGCCGGAACCTGTATGTCAGCGGGCCATGGGCGGTGCGCAGATCGGTCACCCCGACCCCCTCCTCCGTCGCCAGCCATGCGGTCGGAACACCGGCCGCCAGCACCAGGGCGCGGTCGCTGTCGCGCTCATAGGCCAACAGGTCCAGGGCCGAGCGGATATAGTCCGAACTGATCCAGGCATGCGGCATGTCACCGATGAAGCGCGGCTCGCGTTCGTCGCGGCCGACCACCTCGGCCCAGCCGTTCCAGGCGAGCGGACGCATGTCGGCGAAATAGAAGTCCAGCGCGCGCTGGGCCTCGTCCCGCCGCCCAAGCCGCACCAGTGCCCCGACATTCCGAAGCTCATAGGGCGTGTAGTCCTTCCACACCTGACGGTTCTCCTGACGGGCCGTGAAATTCTCCCACCATTTATCGAAGGTGCGGGTCAGCAGCGCTTGCGGCAGTTCATCCATCAGGCCGCCGGGCGACAGGGCGATGGTGGTCGAGGTGGCGTCGAAATCGCCCCGATCGGCGGCACCCGCAATCCAGTCGATGCCGTGAACCCGCGCCGTCGCCTCGATGGACGCCATCAGGTCGGCCTTGAACTCAGCCTCGGCGGCACGCATGCGGACGGCGGCGGCCGTCTCGCCCCGCGTCTCGGCGATGAAGACAGCGTCGCGATAGCCGAGCAGGCCCCAGAAGCCGTCCCAATAGCTGTACGCGATCTTGTCCGAATAGCCTTCGTGGCTGATCGTTGGGGGCAAGAGGCCGTAAAGGTGCCGCCTGTCCGCTGCCTGGAACTCGGTCGTGCGGGTCGAGGCGCGCAGGCCGTCCATATAGCCGATCGCGGCCTGAACCTGCGGCCAGACCTCGCGCAGCAGGGCCTCGTCGCCCGTATAGCGATACGTCTCGGCGGCGAGGAAGATGAACTCGCCGTGGCTGTCGTTCTCAGGCACCGGGTCGGCCCCGCGGAAGTCGACGCAGCAGGGGACCTTGCCGTTGTCGAATACATAAGGCGCGTACCAGCGCAGGTAGTCTGCCGACAGGTCGGCATGGCCCAGCCGGTTCAGACCTTCCGCCATCATGGCTCCGTCTCGGATCCAGCTGCGGTTATAGCTGCGCGTGCCGGGCTGCAGGATCGGCCCCTGCCGCGACATCAGCATATGGGCCAGAGAGGTGCGCATCACGTCCTCAATGCGCTGCGCTTGCGGCGGGAGGATCAGGTCGAAGCGGTCGAGCTTTTCGCGCCATGCGGCTGCGCCGCGTGACCGGGCGGCCTCCAGCGCTCCGGCCACGTCTGCGACCGGTGCCAGATCGGGGGTCGGCCCGGCCATGCGCGCGACGAAGCCGAAGGTCCGCGTCGCTCCCGGCTGCAGGATTGCGTGATAAAGCATGGCACCCGCCATCAGGGTACTGGCGTCGGACTCTACGTGGCGCAAGGCCGGATCGCGACGGCGCTCGGCGGCGGCGAGCAGACTCTGTGGGTCGGCCCCAGCGGCGAAGCCCGCCATGGCCAGCCCGTCGGGCGCGGCGAGGCTGCTGACGCGGATGGCATCGTTCAGCACCAGGGTCGTTCCGTTCCAGTCGACCTGTTCGATCGGCCCGACCCCGCCGGGAATGGCCAGGAACTGCGACAGCCCGTTGACCTGGAACGGCCGCGCCATCAGCGCCAGCGTCAGGGTCTGCGGGCGGGTCGAGGTGTTGGTCAGGACATACTGCCCGAACAGTTGCGCCTGCTCCGGCGCCCCATCGGCGAAGGCCGTGATGGCGAGGGTCCAGTCGTCGGCGGTCCACGTCGCGGACGGGATCGGCAGGTCGCCATCCTGCAGCGATTGGGTGATACGGACGTCCGCCCAGGTCACCAGCCGCCCGTTATCCAGCACGAACGGCTCAATCGACGGCCCGCCGCGGCGCAGTTCGATCGCCCCGTCCTCGCCCATCAGGCCGCTCTCCCCGCCGCCGTCGACGCCGACCAGGGTCCAGTAGGGCTGCTCGCCGACGAAACCGCGCGGATACAGGCCGCGCCGGCTCTCATCGGCCACCGCGCGGATGAAAGTCGTGGGTGTCTCGCCGAACGACAGGGGCTCAACCTCGATCTCGTTCAGGGCGTAGGCGCCGCCCGGACCCCCGTTCAGGTCCAGACGCACGTAGCGGGCCGAAGTCTCTGGCAGACGCAGCCAGTCGGTCCCGCCGTCGCCGTCCTCGACCGAGGCAACCCTGTGCCAGTCGCGTCCGTCGGACGAGGCCGAAACTGTATAGCGCGACGCCGCCAGCCGGTCGGCCCAGCGGAGGGTCAGGCCGCCGAATTCACGCTCGTAGCCAAGGTCGAGGATCAGCCGCTGGCCCCCGCCGGCAGCCGAGCGCCATGCCGTGCCTGTCTCGCCGTCGACCGCCCGCGCCGCCACGGCGGTTCCGTCCTCGCTTGATGCCGCCACAACCGGTCGCGGCGGCACAGACGGTTCCGGCGGCAGTTCGTGCAGCTCCAGCTGATCGACCTCGATCCACCCGTTGCCGCCCTGCCCTGCCGTGACCACGAACTCGATCCGTTGCGCGCCGCGGAAGACCGGATCGGGGTTGGGTCCCCACGCCCGCACGATCTGGCGCGCCTTGATCGTGTATCGGGTCCACTCAGGGTTGGCCTGGAACCGCTCGATCCGCCGCCAGTGAACGTTCTCGCCCGAGGCATCGACGAATTTGATCTCCAGCGTATTGGGCTGCATTTCGCCGCGCAGCCAGACGCTGATCTCATAGTTGGCGGGAACTGCCAGATCGATCGCCCGGGCCGCGAAGGCATAGCCCGACCGACCGTTGAAATCGTAGTCCAGCCGCATGGCCTGACCATCGTGGCCTGTCACGGCCGCGATGGTCGAAGAGACATCGGTCGAGGCGTCGGCGGTCCATGGTGTCAGGATCTCGAAGGCGTCGAGCGTGCGCGGTATCTGGGCGTGGACGGCACCGGCCAACGACAGGATGGTCCCGGCCAAAGCGATGAGACGAACCATCCTCACCCCTTCACACTGCCCGCCAACATGCCGCGAATGTAGTAGCGCTGCAGGGCCAGGAAGAGAATCAGCACGGGGGCCACGGTGATGACCGCCCCGGCCATCATCATCTCGATGTCCTGCACATGCTCGCGCGAAAGCGCCGCCAGCGCCACAGGCAGCGTGTAGTTCGACTGGTCGGTCAGGATGATCAGCGGCCACAGGAAGTCGTTCCAGCTGCCAAGGAAGACGAACAGGGCAAGGGTGACGATGATCGGCTGCAGGGTCGGGAGGACCACGCGGCGGAAGATCTGGCCCTCGGACGCCCCGTCGATCCTCGCGGCCTCCAGCATCTCGTCGGGGATGGACAGGGAATACTGGCGCACCAGAAACAGGCCGAAGATCGAAGCCAGCCAAGGCACCAGCGCCCCGGCATAGGTGTTCACCAGACCGAACTGTTTGAGCATCAGGAACAGCGGCAGGGTGCCGATCTGCGCCGGCACTACCAGCGCTCCCACCAGCAGCTGGAACACCCTGTCCCGGCCCTTGAACGACAGCTTGGCGAAGGCGTAGCCGGCCGGGACGGTAAACAGCAGCGCCAGCAGTGTCGCCAGCGACGCCAGGGCGAAGCTGTTCCACAGATAGCGCCCCATGCCCTGGGTCACGAACAGGTCGCGATAATGCTCGAACGTCCAGATCTTCGGCAGCAGGGGCGGCGGGAAGACCGCAGCCTCGCCGGTCGACATGAAGCTGACCGACACCATCCAGGCGAGGGGAAACAGCACCAGCAAGGCGATGAAGGCCACCACCAGATTCAGCAGGATGGACCGGACCTTCATTCGTAGGCCCCCATCCGTTTGGCGACGGCGAGCTGGATCAGGGTGACCGCCAGGATGCACAGGAACAGGACGAATGCGACGGCGCTGGCGGAGCCGAGGTTCCACCATTTGAAACCCTCTTCGTACATGAAGTAGAGCACGGTCACGGTCGACTGGGCCGGTCCCCCTTGCGTCATTACATAGGGTTCGGCGAAGAGCTGGAAGAAGCCCGCGACCGAGATGATCGACACCAGCAACAGCGTCGGTGCGATGGCCGGCAGGGTCACATGGCGGAACTGTTTCCAGGGGCCCGCTCCATCGATCCGCGCGGCCTCATAGAGGTCGTCCGGCACGGTCTGGAGCACCGCGAGGAAGATCAGCATATTATAGCCGAAGATCTTCCAGACGACGAACATCAGGATGGCCGGGATCGAGGTCGAGGGCTGGCCCAGCCAGTCGACCGCCGGCAGGCCGATGCTCTGGATCGCCCAGTTTATGACCCCGTACTTCGTGTGCAGCAGGTAGTTCCACAGCACCGCCGTGGCGACCAGGGTGGTGACATAGGGGGCGAAGAACATCACCCGCCACAGGGGTCGCCATTTCACCACCCGTGCGTTCAGGATCACCGCCGCCGCGAGCGAGGTGATGATCGACAGCGGTACGCCGATCACCGCGAACAGGCCGGTGTTCTTCATCGCCGTCCAGAACAGCGGATTGGAGAGCAGGCGCTCGTAGTTCTGCAGACCAACGAACCGCACATTGCCGATGTCGGCCAGGGCGTAGATGTCGAAATCGGTCAGGCTGAGCAACAGGGCCGAAAACACCGGGACGGCGAAGAAGACCGCGATGGCGATCAGGGCCGGTGCGACAAAGCCCCAGGCCGCGCGCTCTTGCGACCGGGCGGTTCCCTGCTTGCGTGCGTGGCGGACGGCGACCCGGGCGGCGGGCGCGATCGGCTGAGCGGTCATGTCGCCCGGCCCTGCTCGATCATCCAGCGGCGTTTTTCCAACAGGCGATCCGCGCGCCGGTCGATCTCGGCACCGGCGGCCCGGGCGGTGTATTCGCCCCGCACCATACGCTCGGCGACGATCTGCATCTCGGTGACGATCCGCTCCCACTCGGGCACCTTGGGCACGGCCTCGGCGCGCGAGAGTTGGCCCTTGAAAGCGGCGATGTAGGGGTCGTTGGCGACAGCGGGCGTCGCCCAAGCACTTTCGCGCGCCGGAAGGTTGCCGGTGATCCCATTGAACCGCGCCTGCACGTCCGGATCGGCCAGATAGCGTACCAGCTTCCAAGCCGCTTCCTGGTGCGGCGAGTGGCGATAGACGACCAGCGACGAGCCGCCGGGTGCCGAGGCCCCCGGTCCGGTCGGCCCCGGCATGCCCGAGGTCATCCAGCGGGTGGTGGGTTTCAGCCGATCCCTGAACTCGCCGATGGTCCAGGGGCCGGAGAAGTAGAAGCTGAAATAGCCGCGCTCGAACTCGGTCCAGACATTGGAAATCTGCGTCGACGACGCCACCGGGGCCAGCGCTTCGTCGAACAGGCTCTTGTAGAACTCCAGCGCCGCGATGAACGACGCGCTGGAGAAATTGCCGCGCGTGTCGCGGTCGCGCAGCAGGGGCTCGGCACCCTGCAAGCCGAACGTCAGCAGTTGCTCGAACTCATTGACCGGCAACAGGATCGAATAGTTGCCGGCCCCCGCCACTCGCTTGACCGCGTGCATCGCGGTCTTCCAGCCGTCCCAGGTCTGCGGCACAGCGTCGAACCCGGCCCGCTCCAGCAGGTCGGTGCGATAGTATATCAGGCGGGTATCGACATACCACGGCGTGGCCACGGCCTGACCGCCGATGCGGTTGGTTTCCAGTACGGCCGGAAACTGGTCGGTCAGGAGGTCGGCCGCCGAAGCGGGCACGGGGCTGATCGCCCCGATGGCCGCCATCTCCGACACCCAGGTGTTGCCCACCTGACTGAGGTCGGGCAGCGAAGAGCCGGCGTAGGCGGCGAGCAGTTTCGAGTGCGCCGCGGTCCACGGCAGGGCCTGGACCTCGACCTTGATGCCCGGGTTCCGCCGTTCGAACTCCGGCAGGATTTGCGGGACATTGGTCGCCTCATTGCCCATGGCCCAGAACGACAAGCGGGTCATCCCGTCGTCGCGGGCACCACATCCGGCGAGACCCGCGACCGCGCCGCCTGCCAGAAGGCCGAGTGTCGCCCGCCGGTCCAGGCCATGGTCCATCATGCCCGATCCAGCCAGCCGCCCGCAAACCCGGCCCGCTTCAGGCCGCGCGTCAGATTCGGCTCGCCGCGCATGCGCTTCCAAACGGCGTTCGAGCGATGGTTCTCGATCATGACGACGATCGGTCCCTGGTCGATGCCGAGATAGTCTCCGTCGACCCAGCCCAGGCCGGGCACCATCCGCCCGTGCTGCAACCGGCCCTCATGCTCGGTCAGCGTCGGATTGAAAGAGTCGAGGAAGCCATACTCGGTATAGACACCCGCACCATAGCGCGCCTTCATCGCCTTCAGGCAGGCCGTGACCTCTGTCGGGGCGAAAGGCATTGACGCCATCGCCGCCGTAGGCGCGATCGTGCCGTCGTCCCGGTCGCCCGGTCCCCGCGCCGAATAGCTGAAGAACTCGCGCTCACGCCCGTCGATGATCTGCTTGAAATCCCCGGGGCCATCGCAGGCGGTCAGGCCCCAGACCTCGGCCGAATAACCGATCCAGCCCATCGGATTCTCGACGGCGTATCGCCGCTGCGCCTGCACCGCCCGCACGCTGTTCTGGAAATAGTCGAACGGGCCGATCTCGACGGACTTGGCCCGCATCCAAGCATCACGGATGCCGCGATAGTCCACGTACATGTGGCTGTACTGATGTCCGAACAGCGGCCCGAAGGCCAGGTGGGGCGGACCCCAGCGGTCGGTCCAACTGCGGTCATAGACGCTGCACCATTCGTCCCAGACGGTCGGCGGCACCGGATGGGTCGCGCTGCCGATGGCCAGCAGCAGGACCAGCATGCCCTCGTTGTAGACGTGCCAGTCGTGCGGAATATGTCCCGTCTCGGGGTGCCAGCCCATGGAGATGCGATCGGGCCGGACGACCGCCCAGTCCCACTCGATCCGGTCGTAAACCGCCTGGGCCAGCCGCCGGAGCTCGGCCTCGTCGGCGTGGTCGCCGTCGAACCAGCGCGCGGCGAAGAGCATGCCGGCAACCAGCAGGGAGGTGTCCACGGTGGACAGTTCGGTGCGGCCGAACCGGTGCCCCGTCCGCATGTCGAGGAAATGGTAGAAGAAGCCCTTGTAACCGCCGACGCCGGTCGCCTCCGGGCCTTGGGGCAGGTCGTGGAAGAAGCGGATGGTGGTCAGGGTCCGCTGGCGCGCCTCGTCCCGGCTGATCCAGCCGCGCTCGACCCCGATGGGCCAACAGGTCAGGGCAAATCCGACGGCGGCCACCGACGAGAAGGACTCGGTCGGCCAGCGGTCGGGCGTCAGGCCGTTGGCACGGTTGGTGACTTGGGTGAACCAGTTGAAGGTAAGCTGTTGCAGCTCATCGATCTCGGGGTCGATGGCCAGGATCGGCGGGCCCACAGGATCGGGTCGGCCCCCCGCCGAGCCGCAGGAGGACAGGCCCAGAGCCGCCGCACTGGCGACCGTGGAACCCATCAGAAACCAGCGACGATCCATGGACTCCATCCTCATACGCAAACTCGGGCTCGTCAAAAAATTCGGCCGCCCCCCGTCAGGACCGGGGAACGGCCGCAAGGCTCAGGAGACTCTTACCAGCGATAGCGCATGCCAAGCTGGAAGCTGCGGGTCGGCAGGAACTGACCGCGCGGTTCGCCATATTGAGCGGAGCACAGGCACTGTTCGAAGTTGGAATAGTTCTCGAAGTCGAACACGTTGATGGCGTCCAGGATGATCTCCACCGACTGGCCGTTGAAGACGTCGAACGACTTGGTCAGACGCAGGTCGATCTGGCGGAAGGCGAAGGCGTTGGAGAAGATGAAGTCCTGCTTCTCAGGCCGGCCGCCGTTCCAGCAGATATCCGGGTTGGATGCCGTCGGGCAGACAAACTGATGGAAGGGCAGGCCCGATCCCAGGGTCAGGATGCCCGACAGGCGGAAGTCGTACGGAAGGGCGACGATGCCCGACGCCACGATCCGATGACGTTCGTCCTGGTTGGTCGGGAAGGTCGGCGACAAGCCGGGGTTATTGTAGTCGAAGTCGAAGCCGGTTAGGCCGCCGTCACGGCTGCCGTTCCGCTCGGCCTCCGACAGGGTATAGGTGAACTGCATACCCCAGTTGCTCTGGGTGTCGAACGGCTTGTCGACCGTCAGATACATGGC
>JBBQTX010000053.1:0-10128 GCA_038234475.1 Caulobacterales bacterium
CAGCGCCTTGGTCGTGGTCGGGGCCAACGGCCTCATCCGTGAAGCCAACCGCACCGCCCTGCTGGTGCTGGGTCGTGACGAGGCCGCCGGCGACTTCGCCGACCTGTTCCTGGCCGAGGATGAGCGCGTCGAGGGCCGTCAGGCCCTGCGCGCCGCCCTGTCCGCCCCGGCCGGCGAGGCCGAGCCGTTCGTGTCCCGTCAAGTGGCCGGGGAAGGCATCCGCTGGTCCATGCTGCCGCTGGCCGACGCCGATGGCCGGATCGACACCCTGCTGCTGGCGGGAGAACGCGCCGCCGCGCCGGTCGAGATCGAAGCCCCCGCCCCCCCGCCCTGGGAGGTGCTGGAAGCCCCGACGCCCGACCCGACCGGCGATCCCGGCGCCGAACTGGCGGCGCTGCGCGAAGAGGTCGAGGCGGCGCGCGGTCAGGCCTCCGACGCCCTCGCCGAGGCCGCTGCGGCGCGCGCGGACGCCCGCGACGCCCACGCCGCCGCCGCCAAGGCCGGGGAGGACGCCGAGGCCGAGCTTCTCGGCGGACGTCGGATGGAGAGCGTCGGTCGCCTGACCGGCGGGCTGGCCCACGATTTCAACGCCCTCTTGGGGGTCATGACCGGTGCCCTGGACATGATGTTGCGCCAGGCCGACGATCCGGCCCGCGTGCGCCGCATCGGACAGGCGGCACTGGCTGCGGGCCAGCGGGGTGAACTGCTGACCCGGCGGTTGACGGCCTTCTCGCAGGGCGACGACCAGCCCGTGTTGCGGACCCTCGACGCCGGAGTCCTGCTGCGCGGCATGGAGACGCGACTGCGGGCCATGGCGGGACCGGGCGTGGACCTGATGATCGAGGGCCCGTCCGGGCCCTCGCCGGTGCGACTGGACCCCGTGGCCTTCGAAGGCGCGGTCCTGGCCCTGACCCGCAACGCCGTCGAAGCCTTGGATGGCAAGGGCTCGGTCGCTGTGCGGCTGGCGTCCATGCTGGAAGGCGGCGTCCGTCTGAGCGTGCGCGACAGCGGGCCCGGCATGGACCGCGACCTCGCCGCCCGCGCGGTGGAGCCTTTCTTCACCACCCGGGAGGGGGCGGCGGGACTGGGCCTGTCGCAGGCCTATGGCTTCGCGCGCCAGTGCGGCGGGACCCTGTCGATCGACGGCGCGTCCGGCGAAGGCGCGGAAGTGTCGATCACCATGCCCAGCGCAGCCTGATCCGGCAGCTTCGCCATCGAGCCGGGCGGGTGTAGGGTGGCTAACGGGGGTTAGGAGGAACGGTCATGAAGATCTTGCGGTTCGTTCTGGTGCTGGCGGTCATCGGCTATGCCGGATGGCTGGCTTGGCCGTTCATCTCAACCCTGCTCGAAGGCGCATCGCCGGACGTCGCCGCCAACCGCATGGGCGCGGAAGCGCAAGGGGGCGGCGACCTGTTCGGCTTCCTGCCCGGCTGGGCGCTGTGGGTCGGGGCGGTCGTCCTGTATCTGATCGCGGCCCTGATGCTGGGCACCGGAAATCCCAAGGCGGCGGTCGCCTATTTCCTCGGCTTCATTGCCGACGCGGTGCTCAGACTGGCCATCGGCCAGGGCGGGGCGGCGGACATCTTGGCCCGGTCGTCCGGACCGACGACGTTGGCGACGCCGGACGCTCTGTCCGGCCTGCCGGTCGATCCGGTCTGGATCGTGCTGGGCGTCCTGCTGGTCGTGGGCATCCTCGTCATGATCGTCGGTCGTCGCGCCCGCCGCGGTCGCGAGCCCGGTCAGTTCGCCTACTGAGGCGACGCGACCTTCCAGCGATTGCCGCCGACCCCTTTTTTGGGCTCAGTCCGGTTGAACCTGATTTCGGAAGCGTGCAGGGAACGCAGGTCGTCGCGCGCCCCCGATACCAACCCAGAGAGACCCCATGGCCGAAGCCGCATCCTATGACGTCGTCATCATCGGCGGCGGGCCGGGTGGGTATAATGCGGCGATCCGGGCGGGCCAACTGGGGCTGAAGGCCGCCTGCGTCGAGATGCGCGAGACCCTCGGCGGGACCTGTTTGAACGTCGGCTGCATGCCGTCCAAGGCGCTGCTGCATGCCTCCGAACTCTTTGACATGGCGACCCGCGAGTTCGCAGGCCTGGGCATCGAGGTGACGCCGAAGCTGAATCTGGCGCAGATGATGGCCCAGAAGCAGGAGAGCGTGACGGCCCTGACCAAGGGTATCGAATTCCTGTTCAAGAAGAACAAGGTCGACTGGATCCGGGGCCGTGGCCGCATCGACGGTCCGGGTCGGGTCGTGGTCACCGCCGCGGACGGCGAGAAGACGGTGCTGGCGGCGAAAAACATCGTCATCGCCACCGGCTCCGAACCGATGCCGCTGGCGGGCGTGGCGTTCGAGCCGGGCCGGGTGGTCGATTCGACCGGAGCCCTGTCGCTGACGGCGGTGCCCGGCCATCTGATCGTCGTCGGTGCGGGCATCATCGGCCTCGAACTGGGGTCGGTCTGGCGCCGTCTGGGGGCCCGGGTGACCGTGGTCGAATATCTGGACCGGATCAGTCCCGGCATGGACAGCGACCTGGCCACAGCCTTCCAGCGAACCCTGACCAAACAGGGGATGGCGTTCAAACTGGGGTCGAAGGTGACGGCGGCGACAGCGACCAGGGACGGCGTCGAACTGACCGTCGAGCCCGCCGCCGGCGGGGCCGCCGGGACGCTGAAGGGCGATGTCGTGCTGGTAGCGATCGGTCGCCGGCCCTTCACCGAGGGACTGGGTCTGGAGAGCGTCGGCATAGAGACCGACAGGCGCGGCTTCATCGGCAACGACCATTTCAGGGCCGGGACCGGCGGCGTCTGGGTGATCGGCGACGCTACCCACGGCCCCATGCTGGCCCACAAGGCGGAGGAGGACGCGGTGGCCGTGATCGAGCTGATCGCGGGCAAGGCCGGCCACGTCGACTACAATCTGGTCCCCAGCGTGGTCTATACCGCGCCCGAAGTGGCTTGGGTCGGCCTGACCGAGGACCAGCTCAAGGCGGACGGGATCGCCTACAAGGCCGGAAAATTCCCTTTCGCCGCCAACAGCCGCGCCAAGATCAATCACGAGACGGACGGCTTCGCCAAGGTGCTGGCCGACGCGGTCACCGACCGGATCCTCGGCGTTCACATCATGGGTCCCCAGGCCGGCGAGATGATCGGCGAGGCCTGTGTGGCCATGGCCTTCGGCGGATCGTCGGAAGACCTAGCGCGCGTCTGCCATCCCCACCCGACCCGCTCCGAGGCCGTCAAACAGGCGGCCATGGGCGTCGAGGGCTGGACGATGCAGGCCTGACCGCCGTCAGCCCGCCATTTCGTCCAGCGTCCGGGTGGACGGTCGCCGCAGGCCTTCGAAGGTGACGCTATTGCCGGGAAAATCCAGCGTCACCTCGCGGAACCGGCCCAGAAGGTCGGCCCCGATCAGCAGGGCTGGCCGGCCCGCCATCTCCAGGGTCTCAAAACAGTGCAGGTCCGCGAACAGCAGGGGCGTCGGCCCCAGCCGCGTCGAGCCCAGTCTGAGATCGTCGACGCGGGACAGATCGGCGCTCAGGCTCTGGCCGGTGACGCCATAGAGGGGGACGGCGCGCGCGAGCCGGCCACCCGTCCGGTTTCGCGCCGAGACAGCCCGGCGCAGGGCCTGGTTGCCGATCGAATACTGGGCACCGCTGTCGACAAAGGCCGCCGTGGGCTGGCCGTCGACATGGACCTGGGTCAGGATCATCTGGCCGAACCGGCCCCGCACCGATCGCAGGCCATTGCGCCGGATCCGGGAACCGGTCGCCACATCACCGCCCATGACGATGCTGACCCCCCGGATCGTCAGGCTTGCGGATCGCCGCATGACGTTGAAGCTGAGCTTGAACCGGCCCAGCACGTCCAGCCCGATCAGCCCGTCGGCACCCAGCTGGTCGCGGGGAAAGACCGGGCAGTTCAGGTCACGGAACCCCAAACCGCTGACCTGCAGGCGGTTCACGGCCACGCTCCGCGTCACCCTGGCCTCGGTGATGCCATGGACCAGAACCGGGGCCGCCGCCGGCAGTCGCAACTGGTCCGCGACTGTGTCGGCGATCGAGGTCCTGCCCGCACCCGTGTCGATCACGAAAGTGAAGGGCCCGCGCCCACCGAGGAACACCGCGGCGCCGACGCGGGTGAACAGATTGCTCAGCAGCCGGATGGGTTCGGCGTCCGTCTGTACCGGATCCTGGGCCGCGACCGGCCAGGCCGCCCCGCCGAGGCTCGCGATCACACCGGCCAGGAGGGCGCGCCGGTCGAGGCTCGAAGCTTGAAATGAGCTCAGCGCTGCCTCCCCCCAGGGTTTCTAAGGCAGTCTAGGCCGGGTTACGGCGGCATGGCGAGTCCGCCCGCCCCGGCCGGCGCTTCAGGCCCGGGGGTGGGCCGCAGCATAGGATTCCAGCAACCGGGCGGCATCCACGGCGGTGTATTTCTGGGTCGTCGACAGGCTGGCATGACCCAGCAATTCCTGAATCGACCGCAGATCGGCGCCGGCCCCCAGCAGATGGGTGGCGAAGCTGTGCCGCAGCGCATGCGGGGTCGTCGACTCCGGCAGACCGAGCCGGCCGCGCAGCCGCTGCACCGTCGCCTGCACATGCCGGGGGCTGAGGGGACCGCCCCGGCGCGCCCGGAACAGGGCGTCTCCGGGGACCAGAGGAAACGGCAGCAGGGCGACATAGGCATCCACCGCCGCGCGCACCGCCGGCAGGACCGGCGACAGCCGCGTCTTGCCGCCCTTGCCGGTCACCCGCAGCGTCCGGGCCAGAGGCGCGTCGGCCCGGATCAACGCCAGACCTTCCGAAATCCGCAGGCCGCAACCATAAAGCAGCGTCAACACGGCCCGGTCCCGGGCCGCCTCCCACGGCACCGCGTCGGGATCGACGTCCGGCTCCTGCATCAGACCGCGCGCCTGATCCTCGCTGACCGGGCGAGGCAGGGACGGTTTGATCCGCGGGCCTCGCACCAGGCCCATCTGCGGCGTCGGGATGGCGCACCGCCGGTCCAGAAATCCATGAAAGGCCCGGATGGCCGACAGGGTCTGGCTGAGGGAGCGGGCGGAGAGCGGATGGTCGCCGCTGCGGCGCACCGCCAGATGGGCCCGCACCTCGGCCGCCGTGACCGTGCCCAGGTCGGCGGCCCGCACCGCCTCCCCCCGGTGCCGCTCCAGGAAGGCCAGATAGACCCGGCCGATCCGGCCATAGGCTTCGAGCGTGCGGGGCGACAGCCGACGCTCGTGCGCCAGGTGCTCGAGCCAGGCCAGCAGGGCGTCGGACGCGGTCAGCCCAGGATCGGCCATCGTTCCGCCGTCCGTTCCACCACCCGCGCGATAAAGGCGACCAGTTCGCAGCCCATGGTCGGGGCAAATCCATCCGCCTCGGGCGAGCCGAAGGCGCACAGGGCGGCGCGGGCCGGGGTTTCCGTCCCGGGAAAGTGCGGGGTCATGCGGATCAGGGCGACGGACTTCACCGTCGTCTCGGAAGCGCCGAACAGGTTCAGGCCCTCGAAATCGGGGCCCAGCCAGATCAGGCCGTGCTCGCCCAGCAGGCCGTCGACGCCGCCCGCTTCGAGGCCACGCCAGCCGAACGGCACGCCGCCGGGCTTTTCCAGCGCGATGGCCGCGCCCGCCAGCCCGAACCGGCCCTGGGCCACGGCGTCCAGCCGCCGGGCCAGGTCGGACGGATTGCGCGCCTCCATCAGGTCGAGGGCGGCGACATGGGTCTGGGTCTGGGCGGCGAAATTGGCCCGGGCGATGGCTTCGACGCGGATACGGGCCCCGGCCTCGCGTTCGGCAGCATCTTCCAGCTTCGTCAGGGCGGCGCGACCGAACTCGATCACATTGCGGCCGTGCGGCTTCAGCCCGATCTCTTCCAGCAGGGACCGATCATCCAGCAGGACCTGGGGATGGGTCTGCAGCCAGGCCCGGATCGCGGGCCAGGTCGGGCCGTCGTCCGGCAACGAACCGGGTGTCGGCTTGGCAAACAGGTCCGGCGTGCCGCTCAAGGCCCTCTCCCGAGGTGACGCTTCAGGATCGGCGGTCCCTAGAGGATCGACTGGCCCGTCTTGCCCCAGTCCGCCAGAAAGGCATCAAGACCCTTGTCGGTTAACGGGTGTTTGACCAGGGCCCGAAAAGTGTCGGCGGGCAGGGTGGCGGCGTCGGCCCCGGCGATGGCGGCGGCGCTGACATGGGCCGGATGGCGCAGCGAGGCGGCGAGGATCTGCGTGTCGAAGCCATGCACGTCGTACAGCACCCGGATTTCCTCCAGCAGGGCGATGCCGTCGGCCCCATGGTCGTCCAGCCGCCCCACGAAGGGCGAGACGAAGGTCGCCCCGGCCTTGGCGGCCAGCAGGGCCTGGGCGGCCGAGAAGCAAAGGGTGACATTGGTGCGCACGCCCTTGTCGGCGAAGGCCCGCGCGGCGCGCAGCCCGTCCCAGGTCAGAGGGAGTTTGACCACGACGTTGGGGGCGATGGTCGCCAGCCTGTCGCCCTCCCGGACCATGGTCTCGAAATCGGTCGCCACCGCCTCGGCGGAAATCGGCCCCTCGACGAGGGCGCAAATCTCGGCGATGACCTCGGCGATGTTGCGACCGGATTTGGCGATCAGCGAGGGATTGGTGGTGACGCCGTCCACCATGCCGGTGGGCAGCATGTCGCGGATCACGGCGACGTCGGCGGTGTCGAGGAACAGTTTCATGATCGGGTCTCTAGCGGAGCGGACGGCGCGGTGAAAGTCGCATCGGTCCTCATCCCCCTGCCGGTGTCCGAGGCCTTTGACTATGAGGTCCCCGAGGGCCTCGACCTCATGCGCGGCGATCAGGTGGCCGTGCCGCTCGGCCCCCGGCTGATGCGCGGGGTCGTGTCCGAGGTGCGCGAGACGACCGGGTCCAACCGGCGTCTCAAGCCCATCGACCATGCACTGGACGAGCCGCGCCTGCCCGAGCGGACGGTGGACTTTGTCGAATGGGCCGCGCGCTGGACCCTGAGCCCGCCGGGCGAGATGGCGGCGGCCGCCCTGAAGGGGCTTCGGGCCCCGCGACCCCGACCCGAGCGGCGCGTCCGGCGGGTCGGCGAGCGCGCGCCGGTTCGTCCCACGGCCGCGCGAACCGCCGTGCTCGACACGCTCGGCGAGCGGGCCATGTCGGGAGCCGAACTGGCGCGGGCGGCCGGCGTCTCGTCCGGCGTGGTCAAGGGGCTGCTGGACGAGGGGGTGCTGGAGGTGATCGTGGTCGAGGCCGTCGCCGCCTTCGACCCGCCCCGGCCGGATCATGCCCCGGCGGCGCTGAACCCGGACCAGGCGGCGGCGGCAGATGCCATCGCCGCCGCGACACAGGCGGGCGGCTTCGCTCCCTTCCTGCTGGACGGCGTCACCGGCTCGGGCAAGACCGAGGCCTATCTGGAGGCCGCCGCGCGCACGCTGCAGGCCGATCCGACGGCGCAAATCCTGATCCTGCTGCCCGAGATCGCCCTGACCCAGGCCCTGATCGCGCGCATCACCGCCCGCTTCGGCGCGGCCCCGGCCGAATGGCATTCCGGCATCGCCCCGCCCCGCCGCCGCCAGGTATGGGAGGCGGTGGCCGCCGGGCGCTGCAACATCGTCGTCGGCGCCCGCTCGGCCCTGTTCCTGCCCTACGTCGACCTGCGCCTGCTGGTCGTCGACGAGGAGCACGACGGCTCGTTCAAGCAGGAGGAGGGGCTGGTCTATCACGGTCGCGACCTCGCCGTGGCGCGGGCCCGGATCGAAGGGGCGACGGTGGTGCTGGCCTCGGCGACGCCGTCGCTGGAGACGCTGTGGAACGCCCGGTCCGGCCGCTATGGCTGGCTGAAGCTGGACGCCCGGCACGGCGCGGCGCGCCTGCCCGACATCGCCCTGCTGGACCTGCGGACCTGCCCGCCCGATCCGCAGACCTGGCTGTCGCAGCCGCTGCGCGAGGCCATCGGCGAGACGTTTGCGCGCGGCGAACAGACCCTGCTGTTCCTGAACCGGCGTGGTTACGCCCCCGTGGTCCTGTGCCGGGCCTGTGGCCACCGGATGACGGCGCCCGACACCGACAGCTGGCTGGTCGAGCATCGCTATACCGGGCGGCTGGTCTGCCATTTGACCGGCTTCACCATGGCCCGGCCCCGCCTGTGCCCTGCCTGCGGGGTGGCGGACACCCTGGTCTCGGTCGGCCCCGGCGTCGAACGGGTCGAGGAGGAGGTGCGCCAACTCTTCCCCGAGGCGCGCACGGCGGTGTTCAGCTCCGATACCGTGCCCGACGGCAAGTCCGCCCGCGCCCTGATCCAGCGCATGGCCGAGGGCGGGATCGACATTCTGGTGGCGACCCAGGCCGCCGCCAAGGGGCACAATTTCCCGCTGCTGACGCTCGTCGGCGTGGTCGACGCCGATCTGGGCCTGCGCGGTGGCGACCTGCGGGCCGCCGAACGGACCTTTCAACTGTTGACCCAGGCCACGGGCCGGGCAGGGCGGGCGGACCGGCCGGGGCGGGCCATCCTGCAGACCTGGACCCCGGAGCATCCGGTGCTGCTGGCCCTGGCGGCGGGCGACCGGGACGCCTTCGTGGCGGCGGAAATGGCCGAGCGCGAGGTCGCCTCCCTGCCGCCGTTCGGCCGGCTGGCGGCGCTGATCCTGTCGGGCGAGAACGCGGTCGCCGTCGAAAAACTGGCCCGCGACCTCGCCGGGTCCATTCCCAACGCCGAACGGCTGGAGGTCTATGGCCCCGCCGACGCGCCCTTGGGGCTGGTGCGGGGCCGTCGCCGCAAGCGCCTGCTGGTCCGGGCCGACCGCGACGTCGATCTCCAGGGCTTCCTGCGAGCCTGGCTGGCGCGGGTCAAGGTCCCGGGCTCGGTGCGGCTGTCGGTCGACGTCGACCCGTATAGTTTCCTCTAGAGACGGGCTATTCAGGCTCATGACCCAGACTGGCGGCCCCCTCTCCGGCGTGCGCGTGCTCGACCTGTCGCGCGTCCTCGCCGGTCCGTGGGCGACCCAGTTGCTGGCCGACCTGGGGGCCGAGGTGATCAAGATCGAACGCCCCGGCGTCGGCGACGATACCCGTGCCTGGGGACCGCCCTTCACCACCAAAGTCGATGGCTCGAAGGGTGACGCCGCCTATTTCCTGTGCGCCAACCGCGGCAAGAAGTCGGTTGAACTGGACCTCGCCACACCCGAGGGGGCGGCAATCATCCGTGAACTGAGCAAGACCTGCGATGTCGTGGTCGAGAATTTCAAGACCGGCGGCCTGAAGAAATACGGCCTCGATCACGCGGCTCTGTCGGCACTCAATCCGAAGCTGGTCTATTGCTCGATCACCGGCTTTGGTCAGGACGGTCCCGACGCCCATCGCGCCGGCTATGACTACATGATCCAGGCCATGGGCGGGTTGATGTCGATCACCGGCCAGCCGGACGGCGCGCCCGGGGCCGAGCCGATGAAGGTCGGGGTCGCCGTGGTCGACCTGTTCACCGGCCTGTACGCCTCCAATGCCATCATGGCCGCCTTGCTGCACGCCCGTGCGACGGGTCAAGGCCAGTCTATCGACATTGCCCTGTTCGACGTCCAGGCAGCGATGCTGGCCAATCAGGCGACGAACTGGTTCGTCTCCGGCAAGACCCCGACGCGGATGGGCAATGCGCATCCGAACCTCGCGCCGTACCAACCTTTTCCGTGCACGGATGGAATGGTGGTGATCGCCGTCGGTAATGACGGCCAGTTCCGGTCGCTGGCCAAGGCGCTGGACGCGGCGGGTCTGGGCGCGGACCCCCGCTTCCTGACCAACGCCCTGCGGATCGAGCATCGCGCCGCCATGACCGCCGAACTCTCGGCCCTGACGGCCAGCCAGACCATGCACGGGCTCATGGCGGCGCTGGACGCGGCGGGCGTGCCCTGCGGCCCCGTCAACACGATCGATCAGGTCTTCGACGAGCCGCAGGCGAAACATCGCGGGCTGGAGGTGACGCAGTCCCGCTCCGACCTCTCCGGGCCCGTTCGCACCGTGGCCTCGCCGATCCGGATGTCGCTGACGCCGGTGCGCTACGACCTGCCGCCGCCGGCGCTGGGGGCGGACACGGATGAGGTGCTGGGCCAAACCGGGGCGGGCGGTTAGCCCCGGGGCGGGTCCAAGAGGACC
>JBBQTX010000054.1:0-9958 GCA_038234475.1 Caulobacterales bacterium
CAGATTGCGGCGGCCCGCCGAGGTGATGCGCTCAACGGTCTGGTCGGCCAGTTTCTGGTAGTGCCGCATCAGGTCATGAACCGGCTGTCCGACGGCCTGGCTTTCAGGGACGGCGACCTTCTGGATGGCGTGTTGCAGTTCGACGCCCGAAGCTTCGAGCTTTTCCGCCAGGTCCGGTCGGTGCAGCAGTTCGAAGGGCGTTATGGGCTGACGCTGCAGCCAGTCGTCGAGCACCCGGACGATGATTTCCCGGGCCAGGGGTGCGTTTAGGTCCTGGGGCGCGGCGCAGCGGGGGCCGGCCTGATCCTCGGGCACCGCACGCTTTCGCTGCACCTCGGTCGCGCCGCGTGTCAGCACGGTCAGGCTGGTGAACTCCATGGTGCCAGTGTCGAGGGTTTCCTTGGTCACCCGGATTGCGGCGGCGCGGTCGTCGCGGAGCAGGTCCTCGGCGGTCTGGATCGCATTCGCACGGTCCTCGGTCGCCATCTGGAGCGTCCAGGGGGCCGGCGGAGTCTTGCGGATATAGACCTCGTAGTGGACCGGACCGGCCATGAAACACCCGAACTGTTGAGTTCACAGCATGACGCCAAGGCTTTAAGGGCGGGTTTCGTTGCGCATCAGGCTTTGGCGGCCCATGTTTGCCGCCGTAATCTCACCGCGAAGATTTAGAACGGTACCGCTTGCCGCGCGTTCAGGTGGCGAACGACAAGCCGCAAGGAGACCGCCGTTGGCGAATATCACCCTGGTTGATGACGACGAGAACATCGTTGCCTCCGTCTCGCTGGCGCTGGAAAGCCACGGGCACAAGGTCACGGCCTTCCACGACGGCGCGGCCGGCCTTCCCACGTGCTCTCGTGCCGGGCAGGATCCATCGACAGCTTGCCGCGCTTGATGGCCTTGGATGCCGCCTCGCCGGGCGTTTCGGGCTCGGAGCCGTCAGCGCCAGTGCGTCGAAGCAGGGCCTTCACCCGCTCGATCAGCAGACGCTGGCTGAAAGGCTTGTGGATATAATCGTCGGCACCGAGGTTGAAGCCGAGGATCTCGTCGATCTCCTCGTCCCGCGAGGTCAGCATGATGACCGGGATCTGCGACGTCTGACGCAGCCGCCGCAGGACCTCCATGCCGTCCATGCGCGGCATCTTCACATCGAGGATGGCCAGGTCGGGCGGGCTGGCTTCCAGCCCCTCGAGGCCGGCGGCGCCGTCATGAAACGCCGTGACCTTGTGCCCGTGGCTTTCCAGCGCCAGCGAGACGGAGGCGACGATGTTCTCGTCATCGTCGACCAGGGTAATATTCGCCAATGGCGGTCTCCTTGCGGCTTGTCGTCAGCCACCTGAACGCGCGGCAAGCGGTACCGTTCTAAATCATCGCGGTGAGATTACGGCAGGGAACATGGGCCGCCAAAGCCGAATGCGCAACGAAACCCGACCTTAAAGCCTATGCGTCATGCTGCGACCTCAACAGCTCGAGTGTTTCATGGCCGGTCCGGTCCACTACGAAGTCTATATCCGCAAGACGGCCCCCGCGCCCTGGACGCTCCAGATGGCGACGGAGGACCGTGCGAACGCCGTTCAGACCGCCGAAGAGTTGCTGCGCGACGACCGAGCCGCCGCCGTCCGGGTGACCAAGGAAACACTCGACCCCGACACCATGGAATTCACCAGCCTGACCGTGCTGACCCGCGGCGCGCCCGAGGTGCAGAGGAAGCGGGTCGTGCCCGAGGATCAGGCTGGACCCCGCTGCGGGGCACCTCAGGACCTCTACGCGCCCCTGGCCCGCGAAACGATCGGGCGGGTGCTCGAGGACTGGCTGCAGCGGCAGGGCGTGACGCCGTTCGAACTGTTGCACCGCCCCGATCTGGCGGAGAAGCTGGAAGCGTCCGGCGTGGAGTTGCAGCACGCCATCCAGAAGGTGGCGGTGCCGGAGAGTCAGGACGTCGGCCAGCCCGTTCATGACCTGATGCGGCACTACCAGAAACTGGCCGACCAGACCGTCGAACGCGTCACATCGGCGGGCCGACGCGGCCTTTTCCCGAACCTCGAGGACTGCTCGATCGCCGATCTGGCCCATAGACTGGCGGGACAGCCGGATCGGGCCTTTGTCATGGGTGGCGTGGTGTCGGGTGCCCTGAAGGGTCTGCGCGGCGGGCGGGTCAGGCTGGGCCGGTTGATGGACCTGGCCGACCGTGCGCCGTCGGACGGGGCACCGCACGCCATGGTCATGGTACCGATCGAACAGTTGTTGTGCGAAATGCTGACGATGCGGACCAGCTTGGCCGATGTCATGGGGCCGTCGCTGGATCAGGGAGCCTCCCTCGCGGCCGTGGTCCGCATGGTCGCGCCGCAGGAGATCAACGAACTGATAGGCCAGGACCCCCGGCTCGCGCTCCAGGTGCCGGCCGTCGAAGGGCCTGCGGCCCGCCTGGGCGCGCGCTTGGAGGCGGGAGAATTTCCCCTGCTCGCCTCCGCCCTCGCCCGGATGGTACTACGCGAGCTGATGAGTCCTCGGCGCCTGCGTCCCGGCGATGCGGCCGGCGAGATCGACATTCTGCGGACGCTGGCCACGACCCTGACGGTGACCGCCGGACGGCTGTTGACGCTGGAAGAGGTCCAGTCGGCGTTCAACGAGCGATCCAAGGCGATTGTGACCGCCGACTTCGTCGCGGCCTACGTGAAATCCTGCGACACAGTCTTGTGCGAGGCGGAGGCGCTGACTCGCCTGTGCGAGAACGTCACCGGTCTGGCCAACAAGCGCTCCGCAGCTCGCTGGCTTGCGGCCTGCGTCGGCTCGCTGCGCTTCGAAAGCGAGATGCGCGCCACCGCCGTCGGCCAGACGGCGGCGCACAAGCTGGGGGTGCTGGCCGCCTTGCAGCGCACCGTTCACGGCTGCGGTTTGTCCGAGAGAGACGACACCGACATCGCCGCCGCGATCGGGGCTGTAGGTGGTGCGGTCGAGAGCGAAGCGAAGATCATCGCCCAGTTGGGACGCGCGCCTGCGCCCCTGCCCCAAAAGCTGTCCGTCCTCCTGCGGATGGCCGCAGGCCAGACGGCACCGCTGGGGCCTGCTGCGGACCGGGCCAAGGCCGAGGCCCTGAAACTGTTCCGCGCTCCGGAAGCCAGGGGCGTCTTGGCGGCGGCACCGGAGGCCTTGGCCCCGCTGAGGGGGTTGATGAAGGCCGCCGGCCTGGCCGCCTGAGACTGGCACCCGGTCGAAAATGTCGGAGAAGCTGTCGCGTTTCGTCTTCTGTCCGCCAGGGCAAGGAACGGTCGGGTTCCGTCGTCAGCGCGCTGGCGCGCCGCCGCCCGCCGCAATCCAGACATCGACCTGATCCTCCAACACCTCCAGCGGCACCGACCCGGAGCCCAGCACGACGGCGTGGAAATCGCGGATATCGAACCGCACGCCGAGCGCCGCCTCGGCGCGGGCGCGCAATTCCATGATCTTCAGCTCGCCGATCTTGTAGCTGGTCGCCTGACCCGGATTGGTGATGTAGCGCTCGACCTCCTTGACGATGTCGCGCTCGCTGAGCAGCGAATTCTGCTGGAAATAGGCGATGGCGTCTTCGCGGCTCCAGCGCCTCGCGTGCAGGCCGGTGTCCGTGACCAGTCGCACCGCCCGCCACAGTTCGGTCGAGAGCCGGCCGAAGTCGGAATACGGGTCCTGATAGAAGCCCATCTCCTTGCCCAGACGCTCAGCGTACAGCCCCCAGCCCTCGGCATAGGCCCCGTAACCGCCGAATCGGCGGAATCGCGGCATGCCGTCGATCTCCTGGGCGAAGGCAATCTGGAAATGGTGCCCCGGCGCGCCCTCGTGATAGCTGATGCCCTCGATCTGGGGCTTCAGCACCTGGGTCATGTCCGACAGGTTGACGTAGTAGATGCCGGGCCGCGAACCGTCCGGTGACGGCGAATTATAAAAGGCGATCGACGCCGTCGCCTCGCGCCATGGCTCGACCGACCGCACCTCCAGCGGGGCCTCGGGCAGGTCGCTGAAATAGCGCGGCGCGGCCTCCATAACTTGGGCCACGAAGGCGCGGGCGTCGGTCAGATGGGCTTCCTTGCCCTCCGGCGTGTTCGGATACTGGAAGCGCGGATCGGTCTTGATGAAGGCGAACATTTCCTGCAGCGAACCGGTGAAGCCGATCCCGGTCATGACCGTCTGCATCTCGGCCTGGATACGGGCGACCTCGGCCAGCCCGATCTCGTGAATCTGGTCCGCCGTCAGGTCGGTGGTGGTCGAGAGCCGCAGGCGGGCATTGTAGTAGGCCTCGCCCTCGGGCAGCCGCCACACCCCGCCCGCATTGTCCGGCATGGCGAGGGCCCGGGCACCGACCTCGGCGAGGGCGGTCAGGACGCCTTGGTAACCGCGTCGCCACGGCCCGGTGAGCGCCGCCCGGCCTTGGTCCAGCAGCCGTGCCTTCGTGGCCGTATCGGCGTCCAGCGCGGCGACCTTCTTCTGGAAGTCGGCCCACACCGGATTGTCGGCTTCGTCGTCGAACGGGGCCCCCGCGATGATCGCCGCCGTATTCATCCGCGTCGGTTCGAACACGAACACCGGCGAGATCACACCCGCCGCGGCCCGCGCGCGCAGGGTGACGGAAATCTCGCCCATCACCCGTTCGACTTCGACCAGCCTTGCCACATAGGCCTCGGCGTCGGAGACGCTGCCGACGCGGTGGTTGTTGATCATGAACACCGGCAGGCTGGTGGTCGGATTGCCGTTGGCGGCGAACTGATAGCCCCAGTTACGCCATTGGTTCGACAGCCGCGCCTGTTCGACGCCGTATTCGAAAAGGCGCCACGACAGCCGGCTCTGTTCGCTCAGTGTGCGCGGATTGAACTGGTCATTCAGCTGCGCCAGCTGGCGCTCGGCCAGGGCCAGCGAACGCTCCGCCGCCGCGTCGGTGACAGAGTCCAGCCGGTCGTAGTCGGTCTTCAGGCCCAGCGACGTCATCGTCTGCGGACTGAGCGCGATCCGCTCCTGGAAGGCCTGTTCGAAGAAGGCCGCCAAACGCGTATCCTCGCTCCGGGCGGTGGCGGGAGCGGGTTCCGAAGTCTGGGCCTGGGCGATAGCGGGAACCCCGGCCAGCAGAGCCACGGCGGCGGCGGTTGAGACGAGCAGACGGCGCATGGGAACCCCTCGAAAACTTCGGGGCGCGACCATCCCCGACGCGAGGCCGGGGCGCAAGTCAGGCCCCGCTACCACTGCCCCGTATTCGGCATCGAGGCCCAGGGTTCCGCCGGTGTCAGGGCCTCGCCCTCCTGCAGCAGCTCGATGGAGATGCCGTCCGGCGATCGGACAAAGGCCATGCGGCCGTCGCGGGGCGGGCGGTTGATGGTCACGCCGCCGTCCATCAGCCTATGGCAGGCGGCGTGGATGTCGGCGACCTTATAAGCCAGATGGCCGAAATTGCGCCCGCCGTCATAGGGCTCGGGGTCCCAGTTGAAGGTCAGTTCGACCTCGGGTGACCGCTCCGCCTCCGAGCGCGCGCGGTCCGCCGGGGCGGCCAGGAAAACCAGGGTGAACCGCCCGACCTCGTTCTCCATCCGCCGCGTCTCGGCCAGACCCAGCAGGTCGCAATAGAAGCGCAGCGAGGCGTCGAGATCGGTCACGCGGACCATGGTGTGCAGATAGCGCATGGGCAAACCGTCCGGGGAAGAGGCGGGAGACAGCCTCTATAGCGACCCGGTGCCATGACCGCGACTCGCAGGCGGTTTCAACGCCCTCGCCTCCCGGGCCATTTCCCGCTAGAGCGCAATCAGCCTGGACGCGATCGCGTCCAGACTCAGATTTCGCACCAGCGTCATGTTGGAACCTGAGTCACGGCTGAGGACGAATCGCGAAGCGGTTCCTCCTCAGCCGACCAGGCTCTGACGACGCGCTTATCGCCCCGCAGCCGAGCTCATGACCCAGTCCGAGAACCTCCACGCTGACGATCCGAAACAGGGGTTCATCGCCCTGGTGGCCGATCTGGCGGCGATCAGCGGCCCCGACGGTTTGACCTTGCGCGAAATCCGCGACCGTCTCGACGAACGCGGCTTCGGCCTGATGATCCTGATCCTCGCCATCCCCTGTCTGGTGCCGGCCCTCTATGGCGTGCCACAGCTCGTCGGCATCCCCATCCTGCTGCTGGCGGGCCAGATGCTGGCCGGCCGGATCGAACCCTGGCTGCCCGAAGCGGCGCTGAAGCGCCGCGTGTCAAAGGCCTGGCTCGATCGCATGGCCGACTTCGCCACCAAGCGGATGCGCTGGTTCGAGCGCCTGTCGCGGCCGCGCCTGACCGTCCTGGCTGAGGGCTGGGCCGAGCGCGCCGCAGCACTGTTCATGATCCTGGCAACCCTGACCATCGTCCTGCCGATGACCAATACCGTGCCTTCGGTCGCCCTGACACTGCTGGCGGTCGGTCTGATCCAGCGCGACGGCTTGTTCGTGGCGGCCGGGGCGGCGGTGGCGACCGGCTGGGCCATGGCCCTGGCGGCGGTCGGGATCGGCTTCTATGTCGGCGCGGGCTGGGCCGTATCGCTGATGGCCAGTCTCGGCGGTTAAGCTGCATCGACGCGGGCTTCAGGCCCGGCTATGAACGTCGTCCGATGAGAGGCCTGTATCGACTCCTGACGCGGTGGTGGACCGCCGTTGCGCTGCTGGCCTCGTTGGCCATGCTGGGAACGGCGCATGCGTTCGAGCGGTTCGGGGGCCTCGCGGCCTGCAACCTCTGCCTCAAGCAGCGCGAGGTCTACTGGGGGGCGGTCGCCATCGCCCTGGTCGCCACCATCTGGCATCTGGTCAGCCGCGGCAGCCGCGGCACGCCCCGCATCGCCGCCTTCCTGCTGGCCGTGGTCTTTGCCACCGGGGCGGTGACCGCCCTGTTCCACATGGGTGGCGAGCTGAAATGGTGGGACCTGCCGGCGACCTGTGCCGGTGGCGGTTCGGTCGATCTGGAAAGCCTGACCGCCTTGGCGCTGGGCAACGGTCCGGTCACCCGGGTCGCCATGTGCGACGCGGTGACATGGCAGTTCCTGGGCCTGTCCATGGCAGGGTGGAACGCCCTGATTTCGGCGGCGCTCGCCGTGTTCAGCCTGCTCGCTGCCAAAAGGCCCAAGGATGCCCGCGCTCCACGAAACTGAGTTCCCCGATACAGGGACGTCCGACCGCCGTATTCCGCTGCCACGTCCCGGACTTGGGGCCAGCCGGCGGCGGCGGGCGGAAATCCTGCGCGTCGATCATGCGGGCGAATATGCCGCCGTGCACATCTATCGGGCCCAGAGGGCGGTGTTCGAGGGCCGTGCCGGCCGCGAGGGCATCGCTGCCGCCATGGGCGATATGCAGGCCCAGGAGGCGGTGCATCTGGCTCGGTTCGAGGCCCTGCTGACCGCCGAACGGGTGCGGCCGACGATCATGACGCCGCTCTGGCGGCTGGCCTCGCTGGCGCTGGGGACCGGGACCGCCTTGATGGGCGAAAAGGCGGCCCATGCCTGCACCGAGGCGGTCGAGAGCGTGATCGAGGAACACTATGCCGACCAGATCGCCGAACTGCGCGACCGCGACCCGGCGCTGGCGGCCGAACTCTCGGGCTTCCGCGACGAGGAACTGGCCCACCACGACGAGGCGATCGCCGCCGGCAGTCGCGAGGCCCCGGCCTACGGCCTGCTCAGCGCCGTGATCAAGGCGGGCTGCCGGATGGCGATCAAGGTCAGCGAACGGGTCTGACAACTTCGCCGTCCGTCCCGACGACGGGGCCGGTGTCGGGTGCGGCGATGTCAAAGGCGAGCAGCAGGGTCCGCTGACTCGGGCTGAAATTATCGTCCGAGACGATATAGACCCGCAGCGATCCGTCCGGATTCAGGGTGGTGGCGATGCCCTCGAAATTATCGACCGTCGCCGGCAGGCGCAGGGCCAACAGCTCTTCCGTCACCCGACCGTTCCGGTCGATCCGGCGCACGCGCATTCGCGTGTCGATCGGCGCCTCGTAGAACCGCTCCAGCATCAGCAGGCCGCCGCTCTGGTTGTCCAGCGCCAGTCCGGTCGGCCGGTAGCCGGTCACCGGCGGTTCCGGCGGAGCCGCGCGTTCGACGCAGTCGACCGGGTCGCAATACCAGAAGCCGCCCCCCTCGCCGGCCACATACCAGCCGACGGCCCCGTCCCCGACCAGCCCCTCCATCCCCTCATTGGCGGCGAAGGCGTGGGCTGGATGGGGTCGAGGCACGGGGCGGTCGGCGGCGTCGCGCCCATAGCTCCAGATGCGGTGCTCGCGTTCGAAGGCCACCAGGACGTCGCCGCTCGGCAGGATGGCCAGACCTTCCGCGTCGCCGCGTACCTTGTCAGAAATGGGCCGGGCGTCGAGGTCGGCCAGTCGACGCAGCCGCACCTGATCGACCCCTCTCAGGCGACCGGCGGCGTCCAGCACCAGCCGCGCCGTCAGAAGATCGCCCGCATCGGTGACCGCGACCAGACCCCCCGCCGCGTCAAGCCTGAGATCGGACAGGCCGCCGAAGCGCGGATCGTCGGACCGCAGCGCCACCCCGCCCGCGAATCGCACCGGGCCGCTCCGGTAACGTGGTGCCCGCAGCGGGGTCGCCTCGTAGGACACCGCGATCGCCTCCCATCCGGGACGGGGTTCTGCCAACGGCGCCATGCGCGCGCTCTCGGTCGCGCAGGCGCCGACGGCCAGCAAGGCCAGCAGTGTCAGGCCACGTCGGGCCGCCCTCACGCCGCCTTCCTCCGCCGTCCCGGGGCCGCCTTCGGCTCGCTCTCGAACAGTTCGGCCAGCTTTTCGACCATGGCCCCGCCTAGCTGTTCGACATCGACGATGGTCAGGGCACGGCGGTACCAGCGGGTCACGTCGTGGCCGATGCCGATGGCCAGAAGCTCGACCGGCGAGCGGGTCTCGATCTCGGCGATGACCTGACGCAGGTGTTTGTCCAGATACAGGGCCGCATTGGCCGACTGGGTCGAATCGTCGACCGGCGAGCCGTCGGAAATGACCATCAGGATGCGGCGCGCCTCAGTGCGGCCCAGCAGCCGTTCATGCGCCCAGGTCAAGGCCTCGCCGTCGATATTTTCCTTCAGCAACCCCTCTCGCATCATCAGGCCGAGGTTCTTCTTGGCCCGCCGCCAAGGCGCGTCCGCCGACTTGTAGACGATGTGGCGCAGGTCGTTCAGGCGACCCGGATTGCTTGGTTTGCCGGCGCTGATCCAGGCCTCGCGCGCCTGACCGCCCTTCCAGGCCCGGGTGGTGAAGCCGAGGATTTCGACCTTGACGCCACACCGCTCCAGCGTGCGCGCCAGAATGTCGGCGCACACCGCCGCGACCATGATCGGCCGTCCGCGCATCGAGCCGGAGTTATCCAGCAGCAGCGTCACCACCGTGTCGCGGAACGGGCTTTCGCTCTCGGCCTTGAAAGTCAGCGGGCTGGTCGGGTCGGTGATGATCCGGGTCAGGCGGGCGGTGTCCAGCACCCCCTCCTCCAGATCGAAATGCCAGCTTCGGTTCTGCTGCGCCATCAGCCGGCGTTGCAGTTTGTTGGCCAGCCGGGCGACGACCGAGGATAGGGCCGTCAGCTGCTGGTCCAGCAGGGACCGCAGCCGTTCCAGCTCGCCGGGGTCGCACAGGTCGGCGGCATCGATGACCTCGTCATGGGCGGTGGTGAAGACGCGATAGGCGTCGATGGCGCGGCCGTCGTCGGCGGTCTGTTGCCGGTTCGGCAGGGCCCCCTCGTTCAGTTCGGGGCCGTCATCGGACGCGTCGCCGTCCGGATCGCCCGGCGCGCCGTCGAGGCGGCTGTCGCGTTCCTGTTCGGCGGTCTGGTCCTCGGAGGTACCGTCCATCGACCGGCCTTCACCGCCTCCGGCGTCGTCCTCGTCGTCCTGATCGTCAGCCGCATCGGGATCGGCAGGATCCGGCTCCTCGTCGCCCTGGTCTTCGGACGCGTCATCGCCGCGTCCGTCACCGGGATCGAGG
>JBBQTX010000055.1:0-9853 GCA_038234475.1 Caulobacterales bacterium
CTGGTCGGGGCCGCGATCGTCGGCTTCTTCGGCCGGCGGCTGGGCGATATCCCGTCACAGGCCATCACGACCGGTCTGCTGTTCTTCTCCTGCGCCGTTTCCTGGATCGTGTTCTCCCAGTGGACCTGGGGCGGGCTTGAAGCCTTCACGATCAGGCTTGCACCCTTCATCAACGTCGGGGACTTCCAGTCCTCCTGGTCGATCCGTATCGATGCCCTGTCAGCGGTCATGCTGGTCGTCGTCACCAGTGTATCCTCGCTCGTGCACCTGTATTCCTGGGGCTATATGGCCGATGACGACAGCCGGCCGCGTTTCTTTGCCTATCTGTCGCTGTTCACCTTCGCCATGCTGGCCCTGGTCACGGCCGCCGACTTCATGCAGCTGTTCTTCGGCTGGGAGGGCGTGGGCCTGGCCTCCTATCTGCTGATCGGATTCTGGTACAAGAAGCCCACAGCCAGCGCCGCGGCTATCAAGGCCTTTGTCGTCAACCGGGTCGGTGACTTCGGCTTCGCGCTCGGCATCATTACCGTCTTCTGGATGTTCGGCACGATCGAATTTGCCGAACTGTTTCCGCTTATCGCATCACGCGAGAATACGGGCTGGGTCTTCCTGAACCACGAGTGGTCCGCCCCGGATCTGGCCGGTGTGCTGCTGTTCATCGGCGCTATGGGCAAGTCGGCGCAGTTCTTCCTGCACACCTGGCTGCCCGATGCCATGGAGGGCCCGACGCCGGTGTCCGCCCTGATCCACGCCGCCACCATGGTGACCGCGGGTGTCTATATGGTCTGTCTGCTGAGCCCGATCTATGAGTATGCCCCGACGGCCTCGTTCCTGATTGCCATCACGGGCGGGATCACGGCGCTGTTCGCCGCCACGGTCGGTCTGGCCCAGAATGACATCAAGCGGGTCATCGCCTATTCGACCTGTTCGCAGCTTGGCTACATGTTCTTTGCGGCGGGTGTCGGCGCCTACCAGGCAGCCATGTTCCACCTGTTCACCCACGCCTTTTTCAAGGCCCTGCTGTTCCTCGGCGCCGGATCGGTGATCCATGGCATGCACCACGAGCAGGACATGCGGAAGATGGGCGGGCTCTGGAAGCTTTTGCCGGTCACCTATGCGGTCATGGTCATCGGAACGATCGCGATCACCGGCCTCGGCATTCCCGGGCATGATTTCAAGTTCGGATTCGCGGGCTTCTACTCCAAGGACTCGATCCTCGAGAGCGCCTTTGCATCGGCGGACTACAGCCCGGCGGGCCTGTTCGTCTTCTTTATCGGCCTGTTTGCTGCCGGACTGACTGCCTACTATTCGTGGCGTCTGATCTTCATGACCTTCCACAACAAGCCAGCGTGGAAGGAAGCCGGGCACGCGTCTCAGGACGACCATGCGAGCGCCGCGCAGCTGGAAACCCATTCCGAGCCGCTGCCGGATCATCATGCGGACACCCATGGCGATCATGGGCATGACGATCATGCGCATCACGGTCCGCTGAAGCCGCATGAGAGCCCGTGGGTGATGCTGGTTCCGCTTCTGCTCCTGTCGGTCGGTGCAGTGGCAGCCGGCTTTGCCTTCTACGATCAGTTCGTCGGCTATCACGAGCACGACTTCTGGCGTGGAGCGATCTTCACTGCCCCTGACAACCACGTCCTGCATGACAGCCATGAAGTCCCGACCTGGGTGCTCTGGGCGCCGCTGGTCGTGTCCAGCATCGGCACCCTGGCCGCCGTCTGGCTGTATGTTCTGAAGGAAGGCCTTGCGCGTCGGATCGCTGACCGTAAGGGGCCGCTTTGGACCTTCCTCTACAATAAATGGTACTTCGACGAGCTGTATGACCTGGTCTTCGTGAAGGGTGCCCGGGCGCTGGGCGACTTCTTCTGGAAGATCTGCGACGTGCGGATCATCGATGGCCTGGGTCCGAACGGTGCAGCCTGGGCCGCGCTGAAATCGGCCGGACGTCTGGCGCGCGTCCAGTCCGGCTATGTCTACCATTATGCGTTTGTGATGCTGATCGGCGTAGCTGTTCTGCTGGCCTTCGCCCTCTACGCCTGGGGAGCGTAAGTCATGCCCCATATCCTGACGATTGTGACCTTCCTGCCCCTGCTGGGTGCCGCCGTGATCTTCGGCGCGCGTCTGCTCGCAAAGTCCGACGAGGCTTCGGCCAGCACGGCGCGCTGGGTCGCCATGCTGACGACGCTGGCAACTCTTGCGGTCTCGGTGCTGCTGGTCGTGCAGTTCGATCCAGCCAATCCGGCCTATCAGTTCGTCGAGAATTTCGGCTGGTTTGCAGGGGCGAGCTATCACATGGGCGTGGACGGGGTCTCGATCCTGTTCGTCCTGCTCACGGCCTTCCTGATGCCGATCTGCATCCTCGCCAGCTGGAAGTCGATCGAGACGCGGGTCGTCGAATATATGATCGCCTTCCTGGTGCTGGAGACGCTGGTGATCGGCGTATTCTGCGCGCTGGACCTCTTCCTTTTCTATATCTTCTTTGAAGGCACCCTGGTGCCCATGTTCCTGATCATCGGCATCTGGGGCGGGGCAAACCGGATCTATGCCTCGTACAAATTCTTCCTCTACACCCTGCTCGGGTCCGTCCTCATGCTTCTGGCCATGCTGTGGATGGCCAATGAGGCCGGGACGACCAGCATTCCAGCCCTGAAGGAGTACGCCTTCTCGGCCCAGGCACAGCCCTTGCTTTGGCTGGCCTTCTTCGCCTCGTTCGCGGTCAAGATGCCGATGTGGCCCGTCCACACCTGGTTGCCGGACGCTCACGTTCAGGCACCGACAGCCGGGTCGGTCATCCTCGCAGGCATACTGCTGAAGCTGGGCGGTTACGGCTTCATCCTGTTCAACGTGCCGATGTTCCCGCTGGCCTCGCAGCAGTTTGCCCCGATGGTCTTCGCCCTTTCGGTCATTGCCATCGTCTACACCTCGCTGGTCGCCTTCCGTCAGACGGACATCAAGAAGCTCATCGCCTATTCGTCGGTGGCTCATATGGGCTTCGTGACCATGGGTATCTTCAGCGGCAATGCCCTGGGCATCCAGGGCGCGATCTTCCAGATGCTGAGCCACGGCCTGATCTCCGGCGCACTCTTCCTGTGTGTCGGTGTCGTCTATGACAGGATGCATACCCGCGAGATCGCCGCATATGGCGGCCTGACCAGTCGCATGCCCTGGTATGCAGCGATCTTCCTGATGTTCACCATGGCCAACGTCGGCCTGCCGGGCACATCGGGCTTCATCGGCGAGATCCTGACGATGACGGCGGTCTATGAAGTGTCGACCTGGGCGGCGCTGGTTGCGGCCTCGGGCGTGATCTTCTCGGCGGTCTATGCGCTTTCCCTGTACCGGAACGTCATGTTCGGAGAGATCACCAATCCGGCGCTTCTGACGATCACCGACATCGACAAGCGCGAACTCGTGATCTTCGTGCCTTTGATCGTCGGAACCATCTGGCTGGGCGTACAGCCCGGTCTGGTGCTCGACTATACCGCCGCGTCCGTCGATGCGGTCGTGACCACCTATCGCGCCGCGATTGGCCGGTGAGACCCTGATGCCTGATTTGTCCCTTGCTCTTCCCCTCGCAGCTTCCGAACTGACCCTCACGATCGGGGCGCTGGCATTGCTGTTGCTCGGTGCCTTCCTTGGTGACAAGTCGGCCCGCATTGTCTCGATCCTGTCCGTCGCACTGCTTGTGGCGGGCGCTGCCGTCGCCGCCACCGCCCCGCTTGGCGTCGCATTCAATGGTGCGTTCGTTTCCGACCCGCTGGCAGTCTATGGCAAGGTGGCCATCTATCTGCTGAGCGCAGTGGCGGTGATCCTTGGTGGCGGCTGGATCCAGCGCAACCGGATTGCCAAATTCGAATATCCGATCCTGATCGTTCTCGCCGCCGTCGGCATGGGTATGATGGCGTCGTCAGGCGATCTGATCTCGATGTATATCGGGATCGAACTGCACTCGCTGGCCCTCTATGTCCTGGCGGCCTATCACCGCGACGACCTGAAGGCCTCGGAGGCCGGTCTGAAGTATTTCGTCCTCGGTGCCCTGTCGTCAGGCCTGCTGCTCTATGGCTCCAGCCTGATCTACGGCTTCACAGGTTCGATGCGGTTCGAGGATATCGCTGCCGTCGCCGCGAATGGCGAGGCCAACGTCGGACTGATCTTCGGACTGGTGTTCCTGATCTGTGGCCTTGCGTTCAAGGTTTCGGCTGCGCCGTTCCACATGTGGACACCCGACGTCTATGAAGGGGCTCCGACACCGGTCGTCGCCCTGTTCGCAACGGCGCCCAAACTCGCGGCGATGATCCTGATTGCGCGAACCCTGTCGGAGGGTTTCGGAGGCATCCACGACCAGTGGTCGCAGGTGCTGATCCTGATCTGCCTCATTTCCTTTGCAGTCGGCGCCATCGGCGGGATTGCCCAGAAGGATGTGCAGCGGCTGCTCGCCTATTCGTCGATCGCCAACATCGGCTACGCGCTGTTGGCCATAGCCGCCGGGACGACGGCGGGCGTTCAGGCCATGCTGGTGTTCATGACGCTGTATGTCATCGACCAGTTCGGCTTCTTCGCCATCCTGCTTTCGCTGTCGCGCGGCGGCAAGCCGGTGCGGCGAATCGCCGATCTGGCGGGGCTGCGCAAGGACAAGCCGGTGACGGCTCTGGCCCTGACGGTCCTGTCGCTCTCGGTGCTCGGCATGCCGCCGTTCTCGGGCTTCTGGGGCAAATTCTACGTCTTCGGCGCGGCCGCCGACGCCGGCTACTGGATGGCCGCCGCCGCCGGTCTGGTGGCCTCGGTCGTGGCCGGCTTCTACTATCTTCGTATCATCAAGCTGATGTGGTTCGATGCGGCCCCGGAAGGTATCGAGCCCCTCGAGCGGTCGCCGGTCGAGACCAGCGTCATCGCCTGGGCCAGCGCGGCCTTCGCCTTCCCGCTGGTGATCATCGGTCTGACATGGATCGAGCCGCTGAGCCGCGCCGCCGCCGCGGGCTTCGGAGCCGGGTAGGCCACAGATGCCTGCCGCCCCCGTCCTGCTGCTCGACCAGACCGATTCCACCAACGCGGAGGCCCGTCGGCGCGCCGAGTTGGGCGAGACCGGCCCGCTTTGGATCGTCGCCCGCCGTCAGACCGCCGGGCGCGGTCGGCGGGGCCGAAACTGGGACAGCGAGCCAGGCAATCTTTTCGCCAGCCTGCTGCAGCTGACGCAAAAGTCTCCGGCCGAAGCGGCGCAGGTGACCTTTATCGCGGCCCTGGCGGTCGCCGATCTGCTGGACGCCTTCGTGCCGTCATCGCTGGTGACGATCAAATGGCCCAATGACGTGATGCTGGCGGGGGAGAAGGCGGCCGGGGTTCTGGTCGAGTCCGGCGCGCACGACGGCGGTGGCCTGTGGCTGGCGGTCGGGATCGGCGTCAACCTGGCCGGTGCGCCCACCGGGACCGAACGACCCGCGACGGCGCTGGTGGGCCACCTGCGCGCAGACGTCAGCGCGCCGCCGACGGTCGAGGTGGCCGCCGCCAAACTGGCGGACGTCTTCGGTGTGTGGATGGATCGATGGGAGGGGCTGGGCTTCCAGCCGATCCTCGACGCCTGGCGCGCCCGGACCGCAGGACTGGACGGGCCGGCGGTCGCGCGTCTGGGGCATGAGACGCTAGAAGGGCGAGCCGAGGGCGTGGCCGCCGACGGCGCGCTGAAACTCAGGCTGGCGGACGGCTCGCTGCGGCTGATATCCGCCGGCGACGTATTCTTCGGGGAGGCCGCGTAATGCTGCTGGCGATCGAGCAAGGCAACACCAATACGCTGTTCGCGGTGCATGACGGCATCGAATGGGTGGCGCAATGGCGCACCGCGACCCATGCCAACCGCACGGCCGACGAATACGCGGTCTGGCTGAGCCAGCTTCTGGCCATGCGGGGGCTGGCGATCGCGCAACTTGACGGCTGCATCATTTCCAGCGTCGTGCCGCAGTCGATCTTCAACCTGCGCAATCTGGCGCGGCGGTATCTGTCGGTCGAGCCGATGGTCATCGGCGACAGTGTCGACCTCGGCATGACCTCGCGGATCACCAAGCCGAGCGAGGCGGGCGCGGACCGGCTGGTCAACGCCATCGGCGCGCATCTGGTCTATCCCGGCGACCTGATCGTCATCGACAGCGGGACCGCCACCACCTTCGACGTGGTCGCCGCCGACGGAGCGTTCGAGGGCGGGGTCATCGCGCCCGGCATCAATCTGTCGCTTCAGGCCTTGCACGAGGCGGCGGCGATGCTGCCCCGCATCGCCATCCAGCGACCCGACCGGGTCATCGGAAAGGACACGGTCTCAAACATGCAGTCCGGCGTCTTCTGGGGCTATGTCGCCCTGATCGAGGGCCTGGTCGCGCGCATCAAGGCCGAGTGGGGCGAGCCCATGACGGTGATTGGAACCGGCGGGGTCGCCTCGCTGTTCGAAGGTGCAACAGATTCAATCGACCGGTTCGATCCGGACCTGACTATCCGCGGCCTGCTCGAAATCTGGCGGCGGAACACCCATCTAAAGGACGCATGAAAAAACAAGTGAACGACGAACTCGTCTTCCTGCCGTTGGGCGGGTCGGGCGAGATCGGGATGAATCTGAATGTCTACGGCTACGGCCCCGAGGCGAACCGCGAGTGGCTGGTCGTCGACGTCGGCGTGACCTTTGGCGACCTGTCGACGCCCGGCGTGGACGTGATCGTGCCGGATCCCTCCTTCCTGGAAGGCGAGACCATCCGCGGCATCGTGCTGACCCACGCCCACGAGGATCATATCGGGGCCCTCGGCTGGCTTTGGTCGCGGATAAAGGCACCACTGTATGCCACACCTTTCACCGCCTTCCTGATCCGCGAGAAGCTGCGCGAGGCGGGCATCCTGAACGAGGTCAAGCTGATCGAGGTCCCGTTGGGTGGGACCATCGACCTGGGGCCGTTCCAGGTGACCATGGTTACCATGACCCACTCGATCGCCGAGCCCAACGCACTCGCGATCAAGACGCCGTTGGGCACGGTGTTCCATACCGGCGACTGGAAGCTGGATCCGTCGCCGGTCATCGGCAAGCCCACCGATATCGCCGCCATCACCAAGCTGGGCGATGAAGGCCTGCTGGCCATGGTGTGCGATTCGACGAATGTCTTCGTCGAAGGCAAGGCGGGATCGGAGACCGACGCCCAGGCAGGGCTGATCGAACTGATCGGCAGCCTGAAGAAGGGGCGGATCGCCGTCGGCTGTTTTGCCTCCAACGTGGCCCGGATGATCAGTGTGATGAAGGCCGCCGATCTGGCCGGACGCCGCGTGGCGCTGGCCGGGCGATCGATGCATCGCATCACGGCGGCGGCCAAACATGTCGGTCTGTTCGATGATTCAAAGCGAATCCTGTCCGAGGAGGAGGCGAGGGTCTGGCCGGCCGAACAGATTCTCTATCTGTGCACCGGCAGCCAGGGCGAGGAGCGGGCGGCCCTCTCCCGCGTCTCGCAGGGGACCCATCCAGTCATCAAACTGGGCGTGGGCGACCACTGCATCTTCTCGTCGCGGGTCATTCCCGGCAACGAACTGGCCATCGCTGCCCTGCAGGACCGGCTCGCCGATCGCGGCGTGCGGCTCTACACCGAGAAGGATCACCCCCACGTCCACGTTTCGGGACATCCGTGCCGGGACGAGATGAAGCAGATGTACGCTTGGGCGCGGCCGCGGATCGCCGTGCCGACCCACGGCATGCGCCGCCATCTGGCCGAGCACGCCAATCTGGCCCAGGACATGGGCGTGCCGGAGACGGTCACGCCGAGGAATGGCGATATGGTGCGTCTGGCCCCCGGGCCTGCCGCCATCATCGACGAGGTCCCCAACGGCCGGCTCTATGTCGATGGCGGGCGGCTGGTCACCGAACAGGGCGAGGCCCTGCAAGAGCGGCGTCACGCCTCGACCAATGGCGTGCTGATCGTCAGCTTTGCGATGGACAAGCGCGGGAAGATCGTCAGCGACATCGATGTGCGCGCCATCGGCCTTCCGGGCGACGCGGAATCGCCGCTGGGCGACGCGCTTGATGACCTCGCCGAGCGGGTCGAACAGGCGGTCGGCAAGCTGAAGGGGGCGGCACTCGAGGACGAGATGGTGATCGAACAGGCCGTGTCCCGGGCGCTCAAAAAAGCCAGTCAGCAGATCTGGGATAGACGGCCTATCGTCGAGACCATTATTCTCAGGCTTTAGGCCACGGGACGTCGCGAATGTACGGGGGTTTTCGCGGGCGGCTGAAGGTCAGAAGCCGGGCCTCGCTGAATCACGTCCGGCACGCCCGCCACCCGCTGAAGGGCTGGCGCAAATGGGCGCTGATCCTGTTTCAGGCCTGCGTCGGCATCGTGCTGCTCTTCGCCGTGGTGAACCTGACGCTCAGTCTGACGACCTTCCGGGGGACGCAGCCCGTCGAGCGGTCGATCCACGAGTTGCGCAGTCTTTGGTTCAGTCCCGCCGACGGTCAGGCGGTGTCTCCCGACGCCTTCGCAGCCATCTACGGGGACGAGTTGGGAGCCCAGCCCCGGGCCGTGGACATTCGCGCGCATTTTGCCCGCAAGGCTGAGCAAGGGATATTCCTGCTTGACCATGTGATGGCCGACCATATCGTCCGGCGCTTCGGTCGGATCGACGGACGTACCATCCCGCCCGGCGTCTATGTCGGGGCGCACGCGGTGGGTCCCGACGGCGATCCCTGGGTCGGGGTGACCAAATGGCCCGCCCACTATCTGTTGTTTCCGCGTCACGCCTATATTCTGGTCGTGCCGGAGACCGGCCAGGCGCTGGCCTTTTCCGCCAGCCAGAACGCCAAATTCGATCCCGATCTGCCCGCCGGTTACCGTCTCGGCGCGCGGATGGCGGCGTACGACGCCGGGGCCTACGACTTTCCCAGCTCGGGGCAGGCGCTGCACGAGATGACCCTGATCACCGACGACCCGGCGCAGGTCGCGGCTGCGCCGGCGGCGCTGGAGCGGGCGCGTGCGGCGCTGGACGCCAGCGGCCTGCGCTATGGCCTGTTGGCCCCGAACTCGAACACCGTGGTCGGCTGCGTCCTTGAGGCTTCCGGCGAAATGAGCCGTCAGCAGCGTAGCCGCATCCTGCTGACGGTTCGGGCACCGGGAATCGGCGCGGACTGCTGGTAGTCTTTGAATCCCGGGCGTGGCCTACCTATAAGAAACCGAATCCGCCGCCCAGGACCTTTCATGCCCGACGTCCCGTCCGAGTTCCGCTACAAACGCGTCCTGCTCAAGGTGTCGGGCGAGGTGCTGATGGGTGACCAAGCCTATGGCATCGACATGCCGACCGTCGCCAAGGTGGCCGAATCGGTCGCCCAGGTGGCGCGCGAGGGGATCGAGATCTGCCTCGTCATCGGCGGCGGCAACATCTTCCGTGGGCTGTCGAAAGCCGCAGGCGACATGGATCGGGCCACGGCCGACTATATGGGCATGCTGGCCACCGTCATGAACGCCCTCGCCATGCAGGCGGCGCTGGAAAAGATCGGCGTCCAGACGCGGGTGCAGAGCGCCCTGACCATGAACGCCGTGGCCGAGCCCTATGTGCGCCGGCGGGCCCTGCGGCATCTGGAAAAGGGCCGGGTCGTGATCTTCGCCGCCGGCGTCGGTGCGCCGTTCTTCACCACCGACTCGGGGGCCGCGCTGCGGGCCGCCGAAATGGGCTGCGACGCCTTGCTGAAAGGCACCAGCGTGGACGGCGTCTATACCGCCGATCCCAAGAAGGACGCGACCGCGACCCGCTATGAGAACCTGACCTATCACGATGTACTGGCCAAGGATTTGAAGGTCATGGACGCCTCGGCGATCGCCCTGATGCGTGACTCTCA
>JBBQTX010000056.1:0-9685 GCA_038234475.1 Caulobacterales bacterium
GGCATGATGATGGGGGTCTGGTTCCTCTCCAGCTCGGTCGCGCATATTGCCGCTGGCGTCATCGCCCAGGCGACCGCGACCGACACGGTCGCGGGCGTGGTCACCAGTCCGGAACTGGCCCTGGCAACCTATGGCTCCATCTTCGGGACCATCGGATGGGTCGGCGTCGGTGGCGGGGTCTTGCCGCTGCTGATCTCGCCCATTCTCAGGAAGGGCATGGCCGGCGTCCGCTGATCCAGCCAGCGGACGGCACAGAAACGGCGGGGCCTCGCGGCTCCGCCCATTTTGGCGTCCCGGGGTTGCGGGTGCCTCGGTTTCGGGGCTTGGGAAGCGCCTGCCTCAGAAGGTTTTTCTGATCTGGACGAACAGCCAGCGGCTCATCTTCGTGCGGCGGACCTCGCGGAAGGCCAGGGGGGCGGTATCGCGGGGGCCGGTATGAATTTCCCGGTCGCTGCCCCGCACGCGATCCGAGGCGTTGCCCAGATCGACGCGGACTGTCAGGTCGCGCTGCGGCTTCCACTGGGCGAAGGCGCTGACCTCGGGTTCCGCATAGAAGGTTCGGACCTCGCGAACGCGGAAGCTCCGGCCCCTGTCGATATTGCAGTCGTGCTCAAAGCCCCAGGACCAACGGCCACCCATCAGGTCCTGGTTGAACTCCAGGCCGCAGCCGAAGGCCTGGTTGCCCTGGAACCGGCGCGCCTCACCGGTGACCGGATCGACCACCGAGGTTGAGGACCATCTGCCGCGCGTCTGAAGCCGGCCGTTGGGAATGCCCAGCGGGTCGGTCGGCAAGGTCAGGCCAAGCCGGAAAAAGTCGGCCGTGCCGTCGCCGATATTGCCGACGCCGTCGAAGCCGCCTGTCAGGGGGATGACGTCCACCACGTCCTGAAACTCGGAGTGTTGCCATGTGACGTCGAACACGCCCTCGCGCCAGAACCGGCGCTCATAGATGACTTCGATGACCGTCGATGTCTGCGGCTCCAGATCGGGATTGCCGCCGTCGACCTGGCCGATGTCGATGTCGGACGAGGCGACGAAATCGCCGAAGTCCAGCTGGCCGACCTCGCGCTCGGCCCGGAAGCGGAACTGATGCCCGGCCCAGGGCGTCCACGTCGCCTGCAGACGCGGCTTGGGATAGACGAAGGATTTGGTCAGGTCGCTGTCGCCCGACTGGCTGATCTCGGACACCTCGACGCGCAGGCTGGCCTCGAGGGTGAGGGACGGGGCCGGGCGCCAGGTGGCCTGACCAAAGGCTTCGCCGCGCAGTTCCTCGACCTTGACCGAGGCCGACGGCAGGGGGATCGGGATGCCGTTCTCTTCAAAGGCCGTGGCGCTGTCGAGGAAATTGTAGGCCACCTCGCCGCCGGTCTCGAACGCCCACCGGTCGGTGGGGCGGAACCGAAGGACAGCACGGGCGATCGATTCGCCCGAGGTGGATTTGGCGGTGAAGGTCGAGGAGCCTCCGCTACTCTCCGACACGCCGGTGTAGTCGTTGGTCGCGTTGCGCTGCAGGGCTGTGAGCTCCATCCCCGTACGCGGGCCAAGGTCGCGGGTCCAGTTGACCCCCAGCTCGCTGTCGACGTTGTCCGACTGTTCGTCGTTGAAACTGTCGCTGCCGGCGCCCGAACGGATCAGCAGGTCCTGGGAATTCTCATTGCCGAACCAGCTCGCCAGTCCATTGACCCGCAGCAGGCCACCGCCGACGCGGCGCTGGACGGCGCCGGTAGCCCGCAGATTGCGGATCCGGTCCCACAGAACCAGATCGGCGTCCTGGATCAGGTTGCCGGCGGGGTCGAAGCGCCGCCGGAAGCCGTCGCCGGTGCCGTCGGTGCGGTCGGAAAAGCCGCTGATGGAGCCCTCGATCTGGTCGTCGCCCTCGCGCCGCGACCAGCGGGCCGCCAGCACCGGGCCGATATGGCCGTCGGGATAGAGATAGGCGTTGACGTCGATGACCCGCTCGGTGGTGACGGTGCGGACGAGGATGACATTGGCGATCACCGAACGACCCTGCATGTCGATGCCTGGCGCGCCGCCGCGGATCAGTTCGATACGGGCGACCCCGCCCGCCGAAATGCGGCGCAGGATCTGCTCCAGATCGTCGCTCTTGGTCGAAGGCCGGACCCCGTCGATCAGGACATTGCCCGCCGCCCCGGCGAAACCACGGGTCCCGCTGTCGCCGCCGTCCAAACCGAAGCCGGGCAGGCGGGCGATCATGTCCAGCGCCGTATCGGGCCGGGCGTCGGCGAAGAAGGCCGGCTCGAACACCAGCACGCCTTGCTGGCTGGTGTTCTGGACGGGCCCGGTCGAGGCGGTCGCCGTCTGGGCCACGGCGGGCGAGGCCAGGGCGCACAGGGCGGCACCGGCGAACCAGATCGCTTTTCTCATCGAACCCCTCCCTGTCCCGTCGAACGTGATGCCCTTACAGAAGAGCCTCCAGTTACAAGCCGGACAGGTGCATTAATTCGCCGACAGGCTTGCGGCGATCTTGCGGCCAGGCCCGGCGGCGGATCTTCGGAGCGGGTCAGAGCGTCTTTGGCAACCGCAAGGACACGAAGGTGCGCGGGTCGACGAGGCGGTTCTCGACGAGGGCGACGGGGCGGGCGGGAAGAGCGCGCGCTGCCCAACCGCATGGTCCCGGTCATCGCGGCAACCCCCTGGTCGTGTGCCGAAGGTGTGGAGCCGCATCGCGGCCTTCTCCAGTTACAAGATGGAAAGGTGGATTAAATCGACGACATCATTACAACAATGTTATCATTGTATTCTGACATAAAGCTGTCACTACTGTCGTCCGCGTGAATGACCAGGGTATAGCTGTGAAGCCATTCGCCATCTTGCTTTCCGTGCTCGCCCTGCTTTCCGTGGGCGCTTTCCCCGTCCAGGCCCAGACCCCCGATCCCGAGGTCTCGACCCTCGATGACGTGGTCGTCCTTGCCCGGCGCTCGGGCGCGCCGATGTGGACGGTGACAAAGGGTGACAGCACCCTGATCCTGGTCGGCGCGATCACCGGCATCCCGCGCGACCTGGCCTGGCGGCCCGACGATCTGGAAGCGGCGGCGGCGCGCTCGGACCAGATCCTTTTTCCCCAGGAAGGTCGGGCGTCGGTGACCGATCTGCTACGCGTCATCTGGCGTGCCCGCACGATCGGCCTCCTGCCGGAGGGCCGGACCACCGCCGACTATCTGACGCCCGAATACCAGGCGCGGCTCGAAGCGATCATGGCCGGCGAGCGCAATCAGGACTGGCGCGGCCAGAGCCTGCTGTTCGTCGGCTTCGACCTGATGCAGGACAAGGCCGGATACAGCCGTCGGCGAGACGGCGTCAGTGCGACGGATGTGATCCGCCGGGCCGCGCGGGAGGCCCGGGTCCCGGTTCGGCCGGTTGGCACGGTGCGGGGCGACGAGCTGATCGAGAGCCTGATCACGGCCCCGCAGTCCGCCCATGTTCCGTGCGTCGAGGCCGCTATCGCTGCGGCCGAACAGGGTCCCGACGCGGCGCGCGAGCGGGCCGAGGACTGGCGTGCCCTGCGGGTCGCCGACGTGGTCGCCTCGCCGATCGACAGGGCCCTGAACCAGTGCTGGCCGTGGGGCGATCCCGAAATCGCGCCGCAACTGCGCCAGCAGTGGGCGGCGGCGATCGAGACCTCTCTGGTGCTTCCCGGCGTGACCATGGGCGTGGCCCCCATCCGCCTGCTCGCCGAGGAGGGCGGCGTTCTCGATGCGCTCGAAGCGCGAGGCTTCGATGTGGTCGGACCGGACTGGAAATGAAGTATGTCAGCCTTCGCAACCGGAGAGCAGGCATCATGAGAGCATGGTTCGTTGGACTGGTGGCGTCGGTGAGCATGGCAACCGCACCGCCGGTTCTGGCTCAGGAGCCGGACACGTCGGCAACGGCACTCGAGGACATCGTGGTGGTCGCCCGGCGCTCGGGCGCGCCTGTGTGGCGGGTGCAGAACGGGGATGCGACCGTCATCCTGGTGGGCTCGTTGTCCGACGTACCGGCCGACACGCCGTGGCGGCCCGAGGCGCTGGAAGCGGCGGTGGCCCAGGCGGATTCCATAATCCTTTCGCAGTCGGCCACGATGAGCCTCGGAGATTTTTTCAGACTGCGGCGCGCGCGGGCGCGGTTGCCCGAAGGCACGACCACCGCAGACTATCTGACACCGGAGTGGCAGGCGCGCCTGACGGAGCGCGAGCGCGTTCATCGCCGGGACTATGCCGAACGCGGTCTGACCTGGATCGCCGACGATCTCAGAGGCAATCGACTCCGGTACCGACCCGGAAAGGGGCCATCAGCCGACGCGGTCGTGCGGGCGGCGGCTCGCGAGGGACGCTTGCGGGTCGGTGAAGTCGGCAATATGAACGGACGCCACATCGACGAGGCCGTGGCTGTTCCCGACGCGGCTCAGCTTGCGTGTCTGACGTCGGCGATTCAAGCCAATGAGGCGGGTGCCGAGGCCGTGCGGGAACGCGGTCTGGCCTGGACGCGCCAGGACGTGCCGGCCGTGCTTTCAAGCCCTGTAGAGCAGGCGCAGGATCGCTGCGCTTGGTTCGCCGACGAGACCCTGATCGCCAACGGGCGCGCGCAATGGTCGGCCGCCGTGGTCGACACCCTGGCCCTGGCCGGAACCACGATGGTGGTCGCACCGATCTCGATCGTCGCCGAAACCGGCGGCTTGCTGGATCAGATCGAGGCCCGGGGGCTGACGGTCGTCGGCCCCGCCTGGAGGGCCGAATAGGTCCGTCAGACCGCCGTGCCGCCCACCGTCAGGCCCGCGATCTTCAGGCTGGGCTGGCCGATGCCGACCGGAACACCCTGGCCGCCTTTGCCGCAGACGCCGACGCCGGGGTCGAAGGCGAAGTCGTCGCCGATCATCTGCACCCGTTTCAGGGCCGTGGCCCCGTCGCCGATCAGGGTCGCGCCGCGCACCGGGGCGGTGATCCTGCCATCCTCAATCAGATAGGCCTCGGTGCATTGGAAGACGAATTTGCCGTTGGTGATGTCGACCTGCCCGCCGCCGAAATTGGCTGCATAGAGACCGCGCTTGGTCGAGGCGATCATGTCGGCCTGTTTGTCCGTGCCGCCCTCCATGAAGGTGTTGGTCATGCGCGGCATCGGCATGTGGGCGAACGACTGGCGCCGCCCGTTGCCGGTGGCGCGCGCGCCCAGTTGTCGCGCCGAGAGCCGGTCGTGCATCAGCCCGACCATGATCCCGTCCTCGATCAGCACGGTGCGTGACGTCGGGGTGCCCTCGTCGTCGATGCTCAGCGAGCCGCGGCGACCGGCGATGGAGCCGTCGTCGACCACGGTGACGCCCGGCGCGGCGACGCGCTGGCCCATCATGCCGGAGAAGACCGACGACCCCTTGCGGTGGAAATCGCCCTCGAACCCGTGGCCGATGGCCTCGTGCAGCAGCACGCCGGGCCAGCCGGCACCCAGAACCACGTCCATCTCTCCGGCCGGGCAGTCCACGGCCTCCAGATTGACCAGCGCCTGACGCAGGGCCTCGTCGACCTGCCACTGCCAGCGGTCGGGCGCGATCCAGGTCTCGAACCCGGCCCGGCCACCCGCGCCGGATGAGGCGCTCTCGCGCCGCCCGTCCTTCTCGACGGTGACGGAGACGTTCAGCCGCACCAGCGGGCGGATGTCGCTGACATGCCGGCCATCGCCGCGCAGGATCTCGATCTGGCGCCGCTCGCCGACCAGGCTGGCGGAGACCTGGACCACGCGGGGGTCGCGGGCCCTGGCCCAGGCGTCGATCTCGGTCAGCAGGGCGATCTTGTCCGAGAAGGCCGGCGAGGCGAGGGGGTCGACCGCGTCGTAAAGCTGCTGGTTGGTGGCGCGCGGGGCCTCGGCATTGACCCCGGCGTGCCCGGATTTGGCGAGGGCCGCGCTGTCGGCCGCGCGGCGAATGGCGGGGCCGCTGATCTCGTTGGCGTGGGCATAGCCGGCGGTCTCGCCCGCCACGACCCGCAGGCCGAAGCCCTCGCTGGCGTCATAGGCGGCGGACTTCAGCCGGCCGTCGTCGAAGACCAGCGATTCCAGCTCCGACCGCTCGAGAAACAGCTCCCCGTCGTCGGCGCCGTCGAGGGCCACCTGCAGGATGGAGAGGGCCTCGTCGGTGCCGACGTCGGCGCTGTCGAGGATGGCGGGCGGCGAAACGGAAACGGTCATGCCCGCTAGATAGGGGCAGACCGCCTCCGCGTCACCGGGCTTCAGCGCTCTTCGACGTCGCCGTTGCCGGAGATGGTCTGGCTGACGGTGGTCGGGCGCCGCGTCAGGACGACGTCGCCATTGCCCGAGATGTCGATGATGGCCCGGCCCGACGGACCCACCCGCACGTCGCCGTTGCCGGACAGGTCGATATCGGCGTCGACCGTCTGCAGCGCCGACAGGTCGGCGTCACCTGAGCCGGAGATATCGACGGTGACCGCCCGCGCCGAACCCTGCGCGGTGACGTCGCCCAAACCGCTGAGGGTCAGGGCGAGGCCGGGCTGGTCATAGTCGCGGATATCCACGTCGCCGGAGCCGACAAGGTCGAACTGCGCCACCGAGGGTGCCGTCACCGTGACCGTCAACCGCTCCTCATCGTTCCAGACCCGGATGCCGCTTCCGGTCCAGCGGATGGAGCCGTGTTCGCCCGGCGTGTCGCGCTCGGCGGCCTCCATGGTCAGGCGGCCGTCGATCAACCGGATACGGTCGGCCAGGCCCCTTGGCCCGGTGACGACGACACCGGCGGTCGCGCCCTGGACATAGGTCACGTCGACCGGCACCTCGATCTGCAGCCGGTCGCCGCCGGTCCAGGCCAGGCTCCGGGTGACGTCTGGCTGTTCAGGGCCCCGCTCCATGCGGAAGTCGCCGCCGCCGCCGCCGCCGCCGCCGCTTTCGGTGACGCTCCAGGTCCAGTCGTTGTGCTTCAGGTCATTTCCGGTCAGGGCCACGGCCCCGGTGAGCGCGCCGGTGGCCAGCACGACGCCGGCGCCGGCGATGATGAAGAGGGTGCGGATCATCTAGGCCTCCTGGGCACGATATTGCGGTTGGGGCTCGAGCGCTGGCTTCAGCAGGCGGTAGTGCAGGCGGGCGAACCAGACGACACCGTTGACCAGCCAGATGGTCAGGATGGCGGTCAGGGCGGCCACGGCCGTCGCCGCCGCCATCAGTCCCAGTCCGGCCAGGATGGCCGCCGCCACGCCGCCGGGGAAGCCGGCCAGCGGACCCGCGATCATCACCGCTCCGCCGCCGATGAACAGGCCGATGGCGGCCATGAAGAAGCCGAACAGGACGCCGACGACGCTCATCAGAATGGGCAGCAGGATCAGGATGTCGATGGCACCCAGGCCCAGCACCGCGAAGATGGCGCCGGCCGCGGCCGACGGGTTCTTTTCCTGGTGCCAGCGCTGGGCCCCGGCCTCGGCGCGCAGTTCGCGGGCGAGCCGGTCGGGGTCTCCGAGCGCCGTGGCCACCTCGGCCTCGGACCGGCCGGCGGCGACGCCGTCCTCGAAATGGATCTCGTAGTCGGCGGCGATCTCGGCGGCGGCGGCGGTCGGCATGCCGACCAGTCCGCGCCTCAAACGGCCCATGAATTCGGCGCGCGTCATTGTTCAGCTCCCCTTTCGGCGGTCCCGGCGGTCACGTCCGCGATCTGGTTGGCGTGGGCTGGGGCCGGATGGGCCGGAGCGTCCACGATGGATTCGACTGCGCGGGCGAAGGTGCGCCACTCGGTCGTCTGGGCGTTCAGGGCCCGGCGTCCGGCGTCGGTCAGACGATAGTATTTGCGCGACGGGCCGGACGGCGATTCGACCAGATAGGTCTCGACCTGTCCGTCGGACTGCATCCGCCGCATCAGCGGGTAGATGGTCCCCTCGCCCATGTCGATCGCATCGGAAAGCGTCGAGGCGATTTCATAGGCATAACTGTCGTGCCGGTTCAGAAGGGCCAGAACGCACAGCGTCAGCACCCCCTTCTTCAGCTGTATCTCGATGGTTTCAGGCACCTTGAGCCCTCCTTTGATGCTCAAGACGTATCGCAAGGTATCTGGTGACGCAAGGTAGCTGTCATAACATGACGGGGAATTTATCCCGGCGACGATCCGGGGTGCGGCGTTCGAACCGGCGGCAATCGCTTGGCAAGGCGGTGGCGGGACGATATGCACCGCCCGAAGACCGCCGCGGCTCCTCCGAGTCCCGGCAGCTGCTTGCGATTCACTCGCAAGCGTTTGCGATGAAACGGTTGATGAGGATGTCTCGCATGGGGATGGGCACGCGGGCCCGGGCGTCGATCGGTGGTGGCTTCACCGCCCTGTGCCTGGCCGTATTCTCCGCCACGCCCACATGGGCACAGGAACTGATGGGGCAGCCGACGGACGGCAACATCGGTCTGCAGCCAGCGGCCTCGCCGCTGAAGGAGCAGGTGCATTTCTTCCACAATCTGATTCTGATGCCGGTGATCACCGGCATCACCCTGCTGGTGCTTGGGCTGATCATCTGGATCTGCGTTCGCTACAACAAGAAGGCCAATCCGGTTCCCGCCAAATGGAGCCACAACACCGCGATCGAGGTGATCTGGACCGTCCTGCCGGTGGTGATCCTGGTCTTCATCTCGCTTTTCTCGTTCCGCCTGCTGTTCGCCTATCACGACATGCCGACGCCGGACCTGACGGTGAAGGCGACCGGCAACCAGTGGAACTGGGCCTATGAATACCCCGACCAGGCCATCGCCGAATACGTCTCCAACATGCTGCCCGAAGACGAGATCGCGGCGCGCGGCATGCCCCACAAACTTTACCGTCTGGCTGCCGACGAGCCGATCGTCGTGCCTGTCGGCAAGACGGTGCGGGTGCTGGTCACCGCCACCGACGTCATCCATGCATTTGCCCTGCCGGCCTTCGGCCTGAAGACGGACGCCGTCCCCGGTCGGGTCAACGAGACCTGGTTCCGCGCCGACCGCGTCGGCACCTTCTACGGCCAGTGCTCGGAGCTGTGCGGTACCGAACACGCCTTCATGCCGATCCAGATCAACGTCGTCACCCAGGCCGAGTTCGAGACCTGGGTCGTTTCCAAGGGCGGCTCGATGACGCCGCGCACGCCGGAACAGGCTCCAGGCGGCACCGTCGCCCAGGTCGTCGCCGGCACCACCGGCGCTCCGACCGCCGCGACATCGACGCCGCCGACCGCCGGCGCTGCCGGAACCACCCAACCCTCCGCGCCCGCCACGGCTCCCGCCGTCGCTCCGGCCGCGCAATAAAGATCCGCGAGAGCCCCACAGACATGGCCACCGCAGCCGAAAACCTCGCCCACGACCACGACGGGCATCACGACCACAAGCCGGGCTTCTTCACCCGCTGGTTCCTGTCGACCAATCACAAGGACATCGGCACGCTCTACCTGCTGTTCGCCATCATGGCGGGCCTGGTGGGCGGCATCCTGTCCGGCCTGATCCGCCTCGAACTGGCTGAACCCGGCATCCAGTATTTCGTCCAGGGCGGCCTGATCGACAAACTTGGTATCGTCGAGGCCTCGAACCACGGCTACAACGTCACCGTCACCGCCCACGCCCTGATCATGATCTTCTTCATGGTCATGCCGGCGATGATCGGCGGCTTCGGCAACTGGTTCGTGCCGATCATGATCGGCGCGCCGGACATGGCCTTCCCGCGCATGAACAACGTCTCGTTCTGGCTGCTGGTCGC
>JBBQTX010000057.1:0-9673 GCA_038234475.1 Caulobacterales bacterium
CCCCCGGGTGTGGGGGGGCGTGTTGTGTTTGTGTCCACGCCCCCCCCCGTTCCCGGGGGTGTTTTGTTTTTTTTTTGGGGTTAGGGTGGTGGGGGGGGCGTGGGGGGGGGGGGGGGGCGCCCGGATCGGGGTTCGGGACCCGGTGGTGCCGCCCGGTCCGGAAAAAAGTGGCTTAGGTGACTCGAACACCTGACCCCCGCATTACGAATGCGATGCTCTACCAGCTGAGCTAAAGCGGCCCCGGCGACGGGACCTGAGGGTCCAGCGCGAGGCAGTTTCTTTATATGGCGGGCGGGGCCTTGCCAAGCGCCTCCAGGACGCACTCGCCGGTCGGCCGGGTGGCGATCGCGACGGTGGCGAAACCGGCGGGCGACAGGGCGCTCGCCGCCGCCGCCGAGATGGCGATGGCGAGGCGGCCCCGCCCTCCGTCCGGCCCCACGGCCAGGCACAGGGCTCGCGCCGCGCGCGTCGAGTGAATCAGCACCGCGTCGAAATCGGGGGGCGGCCGACGGTCCGGCTCGATCACCTCATAGACCGCCAGGGTCCTGATCCCGACAGTGCCGCGCAGCATCGCCGCGATATCGCCCGCGGTTTCCCGGGCCCCGGGCACCAGAACGCCGCCACCCGCCGGGACGGCCCTGGCCAGCAGGTGCACCAGGTCAGCCAGGGCGCCGTCGGCCGATCGCACGCTCGTGAACCCGGCGTCGCGCGCCGCCCCGGCCGTGGATTCCCCGACCGTGAACACGGGCAGGCGTCGCTCATGACAAAGGTCGGCGAAGGCCTCGACGCCGTTGCGGCTGGTGAAGGCTATCGCGTCGAACGTGGACAGGTCCGGCACCGGAGGACCGAGCGGGCGAATGTCCAGCAACGGCGCCACGATCGCCGAGAAACCTCGGGTCTCAAGGATGCCGGCGGTGCGCGAGGCACCCGGCTCGGCGCGCGTGACCCAGACGCGAAAGGGGGCTGGCGGGCTCAGCGGTCGTTCTTTTCGTCGCTGGCAGCCGCCTGGACGTCGGCACCGAGTCGCAGACCCAATGCGCGGGCGCGCCCGGTAACGTCCGGCGCGCCGAGGTTGGCGATCTCGCCCGAGCGCCGCCAGCGCGCGGAGCCGTCGGGTGCCAGCCTTTCGGCGGTCAGCAGCAGATGGTCGCCACCGATGGAGGCGTGGGCGCCGATGGCGGTTCGGCACGACCCTTCCAGCGCCGTCATGGCACCGCGTTCCGCCGCGACGGCCAGCGCGGTCGTCGGATCATCCAGCGCCGCGACCCAGAGCGCGCCGGTATCGTCAGCCCGGGTCTGAAGCGCCAGGGCCCCCTGACCCGGTGCGGGCAGGAAGCGATCGAGCGACAGCCGTTCGCGGATCAGGCCGTCGAACCCCAGACGGTTCAGCCCGGCCGTGGCCAGGAGAATGGCGTCGAACTCGCCATCGGCCAGCCGCCGCAGCCGCGTGTCCACATTGCCCCGCAGCATTGCGATGGTCAGGTCGGGCCGAAGCGCCAGCGCCTGCGCCTGACGCCGCAACGATGCGGTGCCCAACCGCGCGCCGGGAGGCAGATCGTCGAACGCGGCGAAGGTGCGGCTGACAAAGGCGTCGCGGGCATCCTCGCGAACCGGGACGGCGGCGATGCACAGCCCGGGCGGCTGGTCGGACGGCACGTCCTTCATCGAATGCACGGCGACATCGACCCGGCCGTCCAGCAGGGCTTCTTCGATTTCCTTGGTGAACAGCGCCTTGCCGCCGATCTCCATCAGCCGAACGTCCTGGATCCGGTCACCGGTGGTGACGATTTCGACGAGCGGGACGACTTGGTCAAGGTCCGCGTCGGCGACGCCCAGCGCACGGCCGATGGCGACCTGCATCATGCCCGACTGGGTCAGGGCCAGCTTCGAGCGGCGCGTGCCGATACGGACGAGAGGGGTCATGAGTCGTTGCGCCGGTGAGACGGGATCGTTACCTCGACCCGATGAACACCGCCGCCGACTATAGCAGGCCGGAGACCCCGGCAACCGGCGTCCGCGCCGGGGCTGATGGGTCCCTGACCGTGCTTGGGATCGAGACCAGCTGCGACGAGACGGCGGCCTCGCTCGTGCGCCTGAGCCTGGACGGCGACGCCTTGGTGCTGTCGTCGGTGGTCCACAGCCAGATCGACGACCACGCGGCCTTTGGCGGCGTCGTGCCCGAGATCGCCGCCCGCAGCCATGTCGAGATGATCGACGGCGTCACCCGCCGGGCCATGTTGGAGGCAGGTCTCGACTACAGTGAGCTGGACGGGGTCGCGGCGACGGCCGGGCCCGGTCTGGTCGGCGGCGTCATGGTCGGACTGAGCTATGGCAAGGCGATCGCTCTGGCCCGGGATCTGCCACTGATCGCCGTCAACCATCTGGAAGGTCATGCGGTCTCGGCCCGGCTGGGTGGACGGGTCGACTATCCTTTTCTGCTGCTGCTCGTCTCCGGCGGCCACTGCCAATTGCTCGAGGTGCGCGGCATCGGCGACATGACCCGGCTGGGCACGACGATCGACGACGCCGCCGGCGAGGCCTTCGACAAGATCGCCAAGGCGCTGGGTCTCGGCTATCCGGGCGGACCGGCGCTGGAGCGGCTGGCGGAAACGGGCGACGGCACCCGCGTCGATTTGCCCCGGGCCTTGTTGGGCCGCAAGGATTGCGATTTCTCGTTTTCGGGGCTGAAGACTGCGGCATCGCGGCTGGCCCAGGCGTGCCAGACCGATGCGGACCGCGCCGATCTGGCCGCCGCCGTGCAGACCGCCATTGCCCGCCAGCTGCTGGAGCGCTCGAAGCGGGCCATGCTGGCCTATGCCGAGCGTCATGATCATCGCCTGTTCGTCGTCGCGGGCGGGGTGGCGGCCAACCGCGCGGTGCGATCGACTCTCGAGGCCGGGGCGTCGAGCAACGGATTCGCCTTTCTGGCACCGCCCATGGCCTATTGCACCGACAATGCCGCGATGATCGCCCTGGCGGGAGCGGAACGGCTGCAGAAGGGTTGGGTCTCGGACATCGACACCGCCGCCAGGCCGCGCTGGCCTCTCGACGAGAAGAACGCGCTTTCAGACCCGACCCACAAGCCGGGCCGCAAGGGTGCGAAGGCCTAGGGACCGCGAATGGAATTCAGGACTACAGGGGTAATCGGCGCGGGGGCATGGGGCACGGCCCTGGCCCAGGTGGCGGGTTGGGCGGGACTGGACGTCCTGCTTCAGGCGCGCGAGCTGGATGTGGTCGAAAGCATCCGCGAGCGCCGCGTGAACGAGGCCTTCCTGCCGGGCATCCTTCTGGACGCGCATGTCTCGGTGACCACCGAACTGGCCGATCTCGGCCCCTGCGACGTGATCCTCGCGGTGCCGCCGGCCCAGCACATGCGTTCAACGCTGGAGGCGTTCCGCCCATATTATCGCGCGGGCGTGCCCGTGGTGCTGTGCTCCAAGGGAATCGAGCGCGGTTCGCTGAAGCTGATGACGGACGTCCTGGCGGAAACCCTGCCGGACGCTCCGGCGGCCGTGCTCTCGGGGCCGAGTTTCGCCGCCGAGGTGGCGCGCGGTCTGCCCAGCGCCGTGACCCTGGCCTGCGCCGACCCGGATCTGGGCGAAGCCTTGATGGAGACCTTTTCGGCTCCGGCGTTCCGGCCCTATCTGGCGACCGACCTCATCGGTGCCGAGGTGGGCGGGGCGATCAAGAATGTGCTGGCCATCGCCTGTGGCATGGCCGAGGGACGCGGGCTGGGGCGCAGCGCCCACGCCGCCCTGATCACGCGCGGGTTCGCCGAAATGACCCGCATGGGCGTCGCCCTTGGCGGGCAGGCCGAGACGGTCGCGGGCCTGTGTGGCCTGGGCGACCTGGTCCTGACCTGCTCCAGCCCGCAGTCGCGCAACATGAGCCTGGGTCTGGCCCTCGGCCAGGGTCAGACCGTGGAACAGGCGCTGGCCGGAAAACGGTCCGTCGCGGAGGGCTATGAAAGCGCGCCGGCCGTGCGCGAACTGGCGGCGAAAATGGGGGTCGACATGCCGATCTCGCTGGCCGTCGCCGCCCTGCTGAACGGTGAGACGACGGTCGAAGTGGTGATCGACCGCCTTCTGTCGCGCCCGCTGAAGTCCGAGCGACATTGATGACCGACGGCGCGCCTGCGGAGCGCAAGCGGGTCTGGGTGACGCCGCCGAGTGTCGCCCTGTGCGTCGAGGACGACATCGCCGACCCCGGCTCGCGCAGCTTCGTGCTTCAGATTGGCGACGCCTTTTTCCACGGCTTTGTCGTTCGCAAGGACGGGCAGATGGCCGGCTATGTCGATCGGTGCCCGCATCAGGGATTTCCGCTGGCGATCGAACTGGACCGCTATCTGACGCCCGACGGCGCGTTGATCCTGTGTGGCTGGCACGGCGCGGTGTTCGAACCGCTGACCGGTTGCTGTGTGGGAGGTCCCTGCGCCGGCGCGCAGCTGACGCCCTGGCCGGTCGCGGTCCGCGATGGCGTCGTCCGTACCGCCTGACGCCGTCTCAGCCGGGTCTGCGCAACAGATAGAGACCAAAGCCGATGAACGGTCGTCCAAACTCCAGGATTGCCGCGACCCGGTCGGTGCTGGCCCGGACGGCGTCCGCCTCCGGTGCCTCAGGATGGTCTGCCAGCCAGGCGCGCGCCGATCCGACGGCGGTGGTCGCGTATCGGTCGAAGACGGCCTGTGGCGAGATCTCGCTCCATTCCAGCTCGAGCCCGGCTCCGGTCGCCGCCGATCTCCAGCCCGCGTCGTCGGCATAGAGGTTGGTGGCCTCGGTGACCTGGCGCAGCGGTTCCGGTGGCTCCGCCAGCCAGACCAGGTCGCCCCACAGCAGCCAGCCGCCGGGTCGCAGCCGGCCGGCCAGATATCCGAGCGCAGCATCGGGGGTGGGTCGTCGCTCTCCAGTCACGTTCGTGGTGCCGAGGGCGACGATGATATCGGCCTCGGGCAGGGCCGCCAGAACCTCGACCGCCGACGCGATGGCCAGCGATATGTCCCGGGCCGCCCCGGCCGCCTCGATCCGGGTCCGCGCGAGGTCAGCCATCACCGGGTCCAGTTCGATGGCCGTGACCTTCAGCCCGAATCGCCGCGCCAGCCTTATGGCGACTGCGGCGTTTCCCGTGCCGACATCGACGGCCCGCGCGCCCGGTTCCAGTCCGGTCAGCCGGATAGCGGCCTCGATTGTCGCCATCTCGACGCCGTTGCAGACCTCGAGCGCCTCATAGGCGATCCGATGGAAACTCATGCGCATTCGCGCTTGTCCACGTTCGCCGCGCAGGCTTCAAGGGACTCTCTACGAAGAACTTTACAAAACAAAGTATACATGCGATATGAGCCTGATACGGAGGAAATCCATGACCCACGACGCCGAAGACCCCGCCGCCGACATCGCCTGGATGCGCCGCCTGGCAGAGGAGAGTGCCGACGAGCCTATGCAGGGGGCCTCCATCCTGATGACGGGGGGCCTCGTGTTCGGCGTGGCCAGCCTGTTTCACTGGGCCCAGATCACCGATCTGGTCCCTACCGAAGACGGCCCGATCCTGGGCCTCGGCTGGCTGGTGGCGACCGGGGTGTTCCTGCTGATCCTCACGGTCATTCTGGCGCGCCTGAAGCGCGCCGGCGGAGTCATGACTGCGGGAAATCGCGCGAGCAGCACGGTGTGGAGCGCGCTGGGCTGGGGGATTTTCGCGCTTTCCGGGGCCATGGCCGCACTGGGCTGGCGCACCGGAGAACAGGGCGCGCTGATCGCCCTCGCGCTTCTGCCGTCGGTCATCATGGTCTTCTACGGCATCGGTTGGGCCGTTAGCGCAGCCATGTACCGCAGCCGATCGATGTGGGGACTGGCGTTTGGCTCGTTTGCCGCGGCACCGGTGCTGGCGGCGTTCACGGGACAGGCTGAGCAATACCTCGTTTATGCGGCCGCCCTGTTCCTGCTGATGGCCCTGCCGGGCTGGCTTCTAATGCGTGGCGCGAGGCGCTGAGCGTGAGTGAAGAGTTCGATATCAACCGGATCGACGACGTCATTCATGGCCGAGTGCGTCTGGGAATCATGGCTGTCTTGGCTGGCATAGACAGCGCCGATTTCAACACGCTCAAGGCTAGGCTTCAGACCACGGACGGCAATCTTTCGGTGCATCTGCGCAAGCTGGAGGACGCCGGATTCGTCGCTGTGACCAAACGGTTCGAGGGGCGAAAGCCGTTGACCGAGGCGTCGATGACCGCTGACGGCCGCAAGGCTTTCGTCGCCTACCTCGACGCCATGCAGGGACTGGTCGGAAAGTCGCACTGAGCGCGGTGGCCCGCGTCACGCGCCTCGGCTAGACAGGCCGTATGACCGGCCGCATCCACCGCTTCGACACCCTCGACAATTTTCGGGACTATGGCGACTACGCCTCGGCTGCGGGTCGTCGCGTCCACGCCAGCCGGCTGTTTCGGGCCGGGCATCAGGCCCGGGTCAGTGACGCCGATCTGGAGCGGCTCTCGGCGTTCGGCATCGGCACGGTGGTTGATCTGCGCCGACCGGGCGAGCGCCGCGACCAGCCGTCAAGGCGGCCCGCCGGTTTCGCCGGAACCGTCATCGAAAGCGCGCACGACGACGGCGGCGAGGCGCCGCACATCACCTTCCTGAAATCCGCCGACCTGACACCGGACTCCGGCCGGCGCTTCATGACCGACACCTATCGCCGACTGCCGTTCGAACCGTCTCACCTGGATCTGTTCACCCGTTACTTTCAGACACTCGGCGAGACGGACCAGCCCGTTCTGATCCACTGCGCGGCGGGCAAGGACCGCACCGGCACGCTGGCGGCGCTGACCCACCATCTCCTCGGGGTCCATGCCGACGACATGGTCGAGGACTATCTGCTCACCAATGTCGCGGTGGATCTGGATCGGCGTGCGCCCGGTATCGCCCGCCAGCTGGAGGCCATGACCGGTCGGTCAGCGTCGCACGATGCCGTCGTGGCCTTTCTGGGCGTCGAGGCCGTCTATCTGGAAACGGCCCTGGCGGAGATCGCGGCCCGCTTCGGCTCCCTCGACAGCTATCTGGAGCAGGCCCTGGGCGTCGACGCCGGATTGCGCGACCGGATCGGCGAGCGGCTGGCGGCGTGACTGGCGACGCCGTTAGCGAAATCCGCGTCCTGCCCTGGAGGGATCCGCTGGCGGTCGCCAATGGCCTGAACCGTCGCGCCGGGGCCTTGGCCCTGCTGTCCGACGGCGGCGTTTATGGCCGCTGGTCCTTTGTCGCCGCCGAGCCGGACCGGATCTACGTCGGACCGGTCGGGGAGGCCGGACAGGTCGGCCCGCTTGGAAAAGGCGACTTTGCCTCGGGAGTCGTCGGACTCCTGGCCTATGACGCCGGTGCGCGGGTCGCGACCGGCCTCCGAGACGTCGTGTGGCCCGATCTGATGCTCGCCCGCTACCCCTCGATGCTGGCGTTCGATCACCGAGGTCGCGAGGTCCACGTCATCGGTCGGGGCGAGGACGCTGCGGCGGCCCAAGTCGCGGCGGGCCGGGCCGCGTCCTGGCTCGACAATGCCGCCGCACCACCGAGCCCGGGCCCGCCGGCGGCGGCCTTCGGCTGCGAAACGCCTCCCGGGGCCTATCGCCGCGCCGTCGCCGACGTCGTCAGCCGGATCGCGGCCGGCGAGCTGTTTCAGGCCAATATCGCCCGGGCCTGGTCTGGAAGCCTGAAGGCAGGCGCGGACCCGTTCGACGTCATGCTGCGGCTGGCGGGACGGGCCTCGGCCTATGGGGCCTTCTGGCGTCTGGGCGACCGGGCGATCGTGTCCAATTCGCCGGAACTGTTCCTTACCTTCGATCCGCAGACCGGGCGGATCGAAACCCGCCCGATAAAGGGCACCCGCCCGCGCGGCCCCGATCCGGCGACGGACGTCGTCCTGGCCGCCGAACTTCTGGCCAGCGCCAAGGACCGGGCCGAGAATCTGATGATCGTCGACCTGATGCGCAACGACCTGTCGCGCCTGGCGCAGCCGGGCTCGGTCGAGGTCGAGCGGTTGTTCGACATCGAGAGCCATCCGACGGTGCACCACCTGGTCTCGACCGTATCCGCCCTGGCGCGCCTCGAGGTCGGTCCGGCGGACCTGCTGGCGGCGACGTTCCCGCCCGGATCGATCACCGGCGCGCCCAAGCATCAGGCCATGAAGGTGATCGCCGACCATGAGCCGCCGCGAGGACCTTGGTGCGGAAGCCTGTTCCACATCGATGACGAGCAGCGGATGACCGCCTCGGTGCTGATCCGGACAGCCTCATTTGAGCGCATCCGTGGCGAATGGCGGTTCAGGACGCTGGCCGGCGCGGGGATTGTGGCCGACAGCGATCCCGAGTCGGAACTGGCCGAAACCGAGGTCAAGATCAGCGCGCTGCGCGAAGCCCTCGTCGGCTTTTAGCAGTTCGAGCAGAGCGTCTTGTCGACCGTCCGGGGGCGCAGATAGTAGATGTGCGAGAATCGGGTGATGGCTGGCATCAGATAGTCGACCGGCGAGTCATAGTCATAGGTCGCCTCGGACATGACGATGCTCTCGCCGTTGGCGATGAGGTCTGCGGGCAGGGTCACCGTGGACCCTACCGACCGGGCGGTCATGCCGTCGCCGCGGCTCCAATCGACCTTGGCCACGCCGGCGGTCCGGGTGACGCTGGTGACCCGCTGCTTCAAGGGCGTGGTCGAGAACGGCTTCATGATCAGGCCGCCGATATCGAAGATGTCGTCCAGATTGGCGATGGCCACGGTCTCTTCCTGCGCCACCAGATCGGCGACCATCGACGAGACATGTCCCATCCGCTTCTGCGCCATAAAGCCTTGGCAGAACTCCGCCATGCCGAAATAGAAGGCGATCAGGACGGGTGCCAGCAGGGCGAACTCCACCGCCGACATGCCGCGCTCGTCGCCCTTCAGCCGTCGGAACAGGCCGGGGCGCGTCACGCTGGTTCATTCCGGAACGCGGTGGTCGCGGTCAGCCGGACGCTGCCGTCGTTCAATCGCGACAGGCCCTGCGCCATGAACGTGGTCAGCAGGGGTTGCTGGTACCAGACCCGCACCAGCACCAGATCGCCCGGGTCGGCGTTGGTATAGCCCAGGCTGGCCGAGCTGAAGGTTCCGCCCGCCATCGGATCCGGCGGGACGGTGTTGAACTGGGGAATCTCCCGCACGTCCACGGTGGCCCGGGCCGCGCAGTCGGCCGAGAAGATGCTCATCCGCCCGCAAAGGCTGGTCTTGAACTGTGCTGCCGTCATGCCTTGGGCGCTGGCCTGACCGGTGCGGACCAGGCGACCGGTTTCGATGGTGGCGTTCTCGAGCACGGAATCGATCACGAACACCATGCCGAGTTCCAGGATGGCGAAGATCATCAGCACGAACGGCAGGGCGACCATGCCGAACTCGATCGCGGCCGACCCGTCCCGCGCGCGCAGCAGCCGGCAGGCAAGGTCGGCCCGGCCCGGCTTCGCCCGTCGTTCGCGAGAATATGGAGTGACCATCGGACGCAGACCTACGGCGCGGTCGCCGGTGCCGGGCCGCTGGTGCCGCGCACCGAGGGCGAGCAGGACGCCGCGCAGGCCATTTCAGTCGCCTGTGCCCCGCGCCAGATCCGCACACGACCGGACCCGGAACCGGCCGTGACGACCACCTCGCTCTGGAACACGGTACGGCCGATG
>JBBQTX010000058.1:0-9668 GCA_038234475.1 Caulobacterales bacterium
GATCGTCGATGCGGTGCGCAGCTGGGCCGCCGGTTTCATCTTCACCACCAGCCTGCCGCCGGCCCTGACCGCAGGGGCCCTTGCGTCGGTGCGGCACCTGAAGGCCAGCCCGGAACTGTGCGTGGCCCATCAGGAACGCGCCGCCATTCTGAAGTCGCGGTTCAAGGCCGCCGGCATCCCGGTGATGGAGTCCGTCAGTCACATCGTCCCGGTGTTCGTTGGCGATCCCGTGCACGCCAAGATGATCTCGGACATGCTGCTGGAAGACCACGGCGTCTATGTGCAGCCGATCAACTATCCGACTGTGCCCAAGGGCACCGAGCGCCTGCGATTCACCCCGTCACCGAACCACACCGACGCCATGATGGATGATCTGGTCAAGGCGATGGACCGGCTGTGGACCCACTGCAACGTGGCGCGTCTGCCGGCGGTGGCCTGAGGCGTTTCCGTCAGGCTCGAAATTGCAGTAAGTTGGCGGGATGAACGTCCAACAGCCGATTTCCAGCGCGCCGGTCGAAGGGGAAGACTGCTTCGACATGTCCGACCTGCGCCCGAAGCACACAGGTCTGCCCATGACTATCTGGGTCAGCCATCGTGGCCACGCGCGACATGACGCCCGTGTGAAAGTGTGTCGCATCCCGGGTGATCGAATCGACATCGATGACATGGCCGTCGTGGGCATCCGCCCCACGCCCACTCTGATCGAAGGGCCTCTGGACAGCGCCAGCCTGAAACTGGTTCAGCAGTGGATCCAGCTCAACGAGGCCGCCTTGATTGGCTATTGGGATGGTGAACTGGACACGGTTGAGATGCTGCAGAGCCTGAAACGTCTGTGAGCTCGGACAACCCCGGCGAGGTTATAATCGAGGCGATCCGCAGCGGCATTTACCTCAAGGTGACGGCTGTGCATGCAGCCACCGGTCTTGAGGCGGTGGCGGTCGGCCCGGCCGCAGAGCCCAAGGCCGTCGAACGCTTGGCCATAGCCAAGCTCAAGCGGTTGATCGCCGCGCCCTGACACAAGATGTTGTGGTGCCGGACCGGCGGGACTAGATAGAGCGCCTCTCGTTCCGCCACCCCCGGATGCCGCCCGTGACCGCTCATTTCATCCACGACGCCTATTTCTCGCGCGGACTGGCCCAGAGCGATCCCGACGTGTTCGGAGCCATTCAGGGCGAGATGGCGCGGCAGAAGGAACAGATCGAGCTGATCGCCTCCGAGAACATCGTCTCGAAGGCGGTGCTTGAGGCGCAGGGCTCGGTCCTGACCAACAAATACGCCGAGGGCTATCCGGGTCGTCGCTACTATGGCGGCTGCGAATATGTCGATGTCACCGAGAACCTCGCCCGCGGGCGCGCGAAAGCGCTGTTCGGCTGCGCCTTCGCCAACGTCCAGCCGCACTCGGGGGCCCAGGCCAACCAGGCGGTGTTCCTGGCCCTGCTGCAGCCCGGCGACACATTCCTCGGCATGGACCTGGCGGCAGGGGGCCATCTGACGCACGGCTCGCCCGCGAACCAGTCGGGTAAATGGTTCCGGCCGGTGACCTATACGGTGCGGCAGGATGATCACCTGATCGACTACGACAACGTGGCCGAAATGGCCGAGCGCGAGAAGCCGAAACTGATCATCGCCGGGGCGTCTGCCTACAGCCGCCACATCGACTTCAAGCGTTTCCGCGAGATCGCCGACAGTGTGGGGGCGTATCTGATGGTCGACATGGCCCATTATTCGGGGCTGATCGCGGGCGGGGTTTATCCCGATCCTCTGCCGCACGCCCATATCGTGACCACCACGACGCACAAGACCCTGCGCGGGCCACGCGGCGGCATGGTGCTGTCGAACGATCTGGAGATCGGCAAAAAGATCAACTCGGCCGTCTTCCCCGGCCTGCAGGGCGGGCCGCTGGAGCATGTCATCGCCGCCAAGGCCGTGGCGTTCGGCGAGGCGCTGAAGCCTGAGTTCAAAATCTATGCGCGGCAGGTGGTGACCAACGCCCAGGCCCTTGCCGCCGTGCTGATCGAGCGCGGGGCGGCGATCGTCTCGGGCGGGACCGACAGTCATATCGCTCTGGTCGACCTGCGGCCCAAGGGCGTCACCGGCAAGGCCACCGAGGCGGCCCTCGAACACGCCCTGATGACCTGCAACAAGAACGGTGTGCCGTTCGACACCGCGCCGTTCACCATCACCTCCGGCGTTCGCCTGGGCACACCGGCGGGCACCACGCGCGGCTTCGGCGTCGCCGAATTTCAGCAGGTCGGCCACTGGATCGCCGATGTGATCGACTCGATGAAGGGCACGGACGAAGCCGACGCCGGCGTGTCGCAACGCGTTGCGGGTGAGGTGCGCGAGCTCACGCGTCGCTTCCCGATCTACGGATAACGCACTGATGAAATGCCCCTTCTGCGGCCATCAGGACACCCAGGTGAAGGACAGCCGCCCGTCCGACGACGGCGCCGCGATCCGCCGTCGGCGCGCCTGTCCTCAGTGCAGCGGGCGGTTCACCACCTTCGAGCGCGTCCAGCTGCGCGAACTGATGATCCTGAAGCGCAATGGCCGCCGCACCCCGTTCGACCGCGACAAGCTGGAACGTTCACTGAACGTGGCCCTGCGCAAGCGCCCCGTGCAGCCGGAACAGGTCGAGCAGCTGGTCAGCCGCATCACCCGCCAGCTGGAAAGCCTCGGCGAGACAGAGGTGCCCTCATCGACCGTCGGCGACTTCATCATGAAGGCGCTGAAGGGCGTCGACGAGGTGGCCTATGTCCGCTACGCCTCAGTCTACAGGGATTTCCGGCACACCGGCGATTTCGCGCGCTTCCTCGGCGACGAAGGCCTGGACGAGGGCTGATGCGGGTCACGCTGAAGCTGGCGACGTCGCTGGACGGACGCATCGCCACGGGCGATGGCGAAAGCCGGTGGATCACCGGCGAGGCGGCGCGACTGGAGGGGCATCGGCTGAGGGCTTCGCACGATGCCGTTCTGGTGGGCGTCGAGACGGTGCTGAAGGATGATCCGGAGCTGACCGCTCGCCTGCCAGGCCGCCCGGTCGACCAGCCGCTGAGGGTCGTGCTGGACAGTCGGCTGCGGACGCCTTTGACCGCGAAGCTTGCCTGCGGCGACAGCCTGATCCTGACGACGGTCGCGCCCCGACCGGTGGGCAAGGCGGAGGTCGAGCGGGTCGAGGCCGCCGACGGTCGCCCGGCTCCGATCGCCGTGCTGTCGGCGCTGCAGCGGCGCGGCATCGACTCAGTCCTGATCGAGGGGGGCGGCCAGGTCGCGGCCTCGTTCATCCGCGCCGGTCTGATCGATCGGCTGGAGTGGTTCCGAGCCCCGATCCTGCTTGGTGCCGAGGGTCGGGCTTGCATCGCCGCGCTGGCGCTGGCGCGGCTTTCGGACGCTCCCCGTTTCCGGCGCCTTGCGGTCGAGCCCTGTGGTGACGACGTGTGGGAGCGATACGAAAGAGTCTGATGTTCACCGGCATCATCACCGACATTGGCCGGGTCCGCTCGGTCCGGCAAACCCAGCGTGATCGACGCTATGAGATCGAGACGGCCTGGGACACGGCCTCGATCGATCTCGGGGCCTCGATCAGTCACGCCGGCTGTTGTCTGACCGTGACGGAGAAGGGCCCCGGCTGGTTCGCGGTCGAGGTCTCGGGCGAGACGCTGTCGAAGACCACGCTCGGCGGCTGGAGCGAGGGCGATCCGGTCAATCTGGAACGGGCGACCAAGGTCGGCGATGAACTCGGCGGCCATATCGTCTCTGGCCATGTCGATGGCCTCGGCCGGGTGGTCTCGGTCACGCCTGACGGCGGTTCGTACCGGCTGGACATAGAGGTGCCGGCCCCGCTTCACCGTTTCATCGCGCCGAAAGGGTCGATCACGGTCGACGGCGTGTCGCTGACCGTCAACGCCGTCGAGGGCCGGGCCTTCGGCCTGAACATCATCCCCCACACCTGGACGGCCACGACGTTGGGCCGGCTGAAGCCGGACGACGCGGTCAATCTGGAAATCGACATGCTGGCGCGATACCTCGCGCGATGGCAGGAGACGGCGTGATGCAACTGGCCGCGAACATGAACGACAGCCCGATCAGCCCCATCGAGGACATCCTCGAGGACGCCCGCAACGGCAAGCCCTACATCCTCGTCGACGCCGAGGATCGCGAGAACGAAGGCGACATCATCATCCCGGCCCAGTTCGCCACGCCGGATCAGATCAATTTCATGGCGCGACACGCGCGCGGCCTGATCTGTCTGGCGATCACCTCGGAGCGCGCGCGCCAGCTACGACTGCCCCCGATGGCCGCCGATAATCGCACCAGCATGGGCACAGCCTTCACCGTCTCCATCGAGGCCCGTGAAGGGGTCACAACCGGCATCTCCGCCGCCGACCGCGCCCGCACGGTTCAGGTCGCCTCCGATCCGACCAAGGGCGCGGACGACATCGTCTCGCCGGGTCACGTCTTCCCGCTGGTCGCCCGCGACGGCGGCGTGCTGGTCCGGACCGGTCATACCGAGGCGGCGGTCGACATCTCGCGCATGGCCGGCCTGACGCCGGCCGGGGTGATCTGCGAGATCATGAACGATGACGGCTCGATGGCGCGGTTGCCGGATCTGGTCGCGTTCGCCCAGCTGCACGGGCTCAAGATCGGCACGATCGCCGACCTGATCGCCTATCGTCGCCGCACAGAACGCTATGTCGAGCGGGTCATGGATACGCCGTTCGAGAGCGTCCATGGCGGTCCGTTCCGGCTGATGCTGTACCGGAACACCATCGAGGGCGCCGAGCACGTGGCCCTGGTCCATGGCAGGATCGAAGCGGGCAAGCCGACCCTCGTGCGAATGCATCAAATCGATTTCGCCGCCGACCTTCTTGGCCACGTCGAGGCGCGTCAAAGCTATATTCCGCAGGCTCTCAAGGCGATCAGCGAACATCAGGGCGCGGGCGTGACCGTCTTTCTGCGCGATCCGAACCTGCACGGACTGGCCGAGCGGCTGGCGGGAACCGAGAAACCCGCCGCCGTCGACCGCTCCATCCGCAACTACGGTGTCGGCGCGCAGATCCTGCTGGATCTCGGCGTGCGCGACATGATCGTGATGAGCTCGACCCGCCCCAACCCTGCTGCGCTTGAAGGCTATGGTCTGCGCATCGTCGGCTGGCGCGACATGGACGGAGAAGACCAATCCTGAGCGAACCGATCCGCGTCCTCATCGTCGAGGCGCGCTTTTACGACGGCCTGGCCGACGCCTTGCTGGAAGGGGCGAGGGACGCCCTGCGCGCGCAGGGCGTGGAGGCGGACGTCGTCTCGGTGCCGGGCGCGCTGGAGGTTCCGACGGCCATTGCCCTGGCCGTCGAGGCAGGGCGCTATCCGATCGCGCCGCGCTATGACGGCTTTGTCGCCCTCGGCTGCGTGATACGCGGCGAGACCTATCATTTCGAGATCGTGTCGGATCAGTCGGCGCGGGGTCTGACGGACCTGGGCCTGAAGGGCGTGGTCATCGGCAACGGCATCCTGACCACAGAGGACGAGGATCAGGCCTGGGCGCGGGCCCGGATCGGCGAGGGCGACAAGGGCGGCGGGGCCGCCCGCGCCTGTCTGGACCTCATTGCCTTGCGCAAGCGGCTGCGGGTAGGACTGGGCGCGTGACCGAACCCGCCAGCCTCAAATCCGTGCTCGAACAACTCGCCGAGGCCGAAAAGCAGCGCGCTGAGCCGCAGCTAACCAGCCGGCAGCGGCGGGCCCGCACCGTCGCGCGTCTGGCCGCCGTCCAGGCGCTGTACCAGATGGAACTGGCCGGCGAAGGCGTGGAGACCGTCATCGCCGAATTCTCTAACCACCGCTTCGACGCCGATATCGAGGGCGAGGCGCTGGCCGAAGCCGATGAGGCCTATTTCGCCGAGATCGTGCGCGGGGTGGTGGAGGGTCAACGCGACATCGACGCGGCAGTGAAGGCGCGGCTGGCGTCGAACTGGCGGATGGAGCGGCTGGATTCAACGCTTCGGGCGCTGCTGCGGGCCGGGACCTGGGAGCTTCGGGAGCGGCAGGACGTGCCGCGCGAGATCGTGCTCGACGAATACGTCGAGCTGGCCAAGGCCTTCTTCGACGACGCCGAGGCCAAATTCGTCAACGCCGCCCTGGACGGAGTCGCCCGGGACGCCCGGCCGAAAACCTGAGGATGAGCTGATGCCTGCGGTCGATGTCGCCGGCGAGTTCGAGACCATCCAGCGGCTGTTCGCGCCGCTGGCCCATCCCGAGTGGGGCCGGGGTCTGAACGACGATGTGGCGGTCGTTCCCGCTCGCGCCGGCCATGATCTGGTCCTGAGCAAGGACGCGATCGTCGAGGGCGTCCATTTCATGCCTGGCGATCCGATGGACACCGTGGCGCAAAAGCTGTTGCGGGTGAATCTGTCCGACCTGGCAGCCAAGGGCGCGGAGCCGTTCGGCTATCTGCTGGCGTGTCACTGGTCGGGACGGTGTGGCTGGCCGGAGCGGGAAGCGTTCGCCGCCGGCCTGCAAGCCGACCAGAAGGCGTTCGGGGTGGCCTTGCTGGGCGGCGATACGGTCGTCACGCCGGGACCGGCGAGCTTTTCCCTGACCCTTCTGGGGTGGGTTCCCAAGGGGCGGACCGTCGGTCGCGCGGGGGCCCGGCCGGGGGACCTGGTGTTGGTGACCGGGGCCATCGGCGACGGCTGGCTGGGACTTCAAGCGGTGCAGGGCCTGCTGTCGCTGGACCCCGAGCGGGTCGCCGTCCTGGTCGACCACTTTCGGACGCCGATGCCGCGCAGCGATTTCGCCGTGCCGGTCCGCGACCTGGCGACGGCCTCCATCGACGTGTCCGACGGCCTGATCGCCGATCTCGGGCATCTTGCCTCGGCGGGAAAGGTCGGGATCGAGATCGATCTGGAGGTCGTGCCGCTCTCGGCCGCCGGTCAGGCCTGGTTCGACGGTCGGGTCGACGAGCAGGCCGCGCTCGAAAAGTTGGTCACGGGCGGGGATGACTACGAGATCGCCTTCACCGCCGGGGCCCGCGACGAGGCGGTTCTGCGGCGCGAGGCCGAGCGCCGTCACCTGCGGCTGACCCGCATCGGGCGGGTCACGGCCGGGCAGGGGGTCGTCGCCCGTTTCAGCGGTCAGGCCGTCACCTTCGCGCAGCCCGGCTTCACGCACGGCTGACAACCCTTTCTCAAGGCGACGCAGTCATCATGGCGACATGCATCGTCGTGACCTCATCGCCGCCTCCACCGTTTTGACCGCCCTCGTCTCCGCCGGCGTGGCGCGGGCCGAAGACGCACCGACGGGGGGGCAGAGCCTCAATATCTCGGGCGTCGGACTGCCGGTCATCTCGGGCGGACGGCTACGGAACTATGTGTTCGTGTCGCTGCGCCTGCATCTGGGCGGGTCGATCACGCCCGAGTCGCTGCAGCCCAAGGAGGCCTATCTGCGCGACGCCCTGGTCCGCGCCGGTCACCGGACTCCGTTTGTCGTGGCCGACGACTGGACCCGGATCGACGCCGCCGGCGTGGCGGCCAGCCTGATGCGATCGGCGGTCACGATCGCCGGGCGCGGGGCCATCACCCGCGTCGAGATCGTTAGCCAGGCGCCTCGACGCCGGACCGGAATCCGTACCGGCTGAATTTCGTTCACCAATCCTGTTGCGTCGGTTGTCGGCTTTTGGCACGTTCCCGCCGCAATTCCCCAAGGACGTGATAGACGTCCGGTGCGCACGGGGGGACCGGAAGGCGGACAGGGGCGAAAACGCCCGCCGCGCCAAGGGACCTGGCGCTTTTGTGATCACAGGATTTGGAATCGCCATGACGAACTATCTGTGGCTGGTCATCGCCGCAGGCGCGCTGGGAGTGCTTTACGGCCTCGTCCAGACCGCCACGTTGATGAAGGCCAGCACCGGCAACGACAAGATGCGCGAGATCGCCGCCGCCATCCAGGAAGGGGCTTCGGCCTATCTGCGGCGACAGTATTTGACCATCGCCATGGTCGGGGTCGTGATCCTCGTCGCGGCGTATTTCCTGATCGGCATCTATGCCGCCATCGGCTTCGTGATCGGCGCGGTCCTGTCGGGTGTGGCCGGGTTCGCCGGCATGCTGATCTCGGTCCGGGCCAATGTGCGAACGGCCCAGGCCGCGTCCGAGAGCCTGTCCAAGGGTCTGGACCTGGCCTTCCGCTCGGGAGCCATCACCGGCATGTTCGTGGCGGGCGGGGCCCTGGTCGGCGTCGCGGGCTACTATGCCGTGATGACCGAAATTCTGGGTCTTGAGCCGACGGGCCGTGGGGTCATCGACGGCCTCGTCTCCCTGGGCTTCGGCGCCTCGCTGATCTCCATCTTCGCCCGTCTGGGCGGCGGCATCTTCACCAAGGGCGCCGACGTCGGCGGCGACATGGTCGGCAAGGTCGAGGCCGGCATCCCCGAGGACGACCCCCGCAACGCCGCGACCATCGCCGACAATGTGGGCGACAACGTCGGCGATTGCGCCGGCATGGCCGCCGACCTGTTCGAGACCTATGCGGTGACCACGGTCGCCACCATGGTGCTGGCAGCCATCTTCTTCCGCGACCAGCCCTATGTCGAAGTCATGATGCTGCTGCCGCTGCTGATCTGCGGCGCCTGTATCCTGACCTCGATCATCGGCTCCTTCTTCGTCCGTCTGGGCAAGAGCAAGAATATCATGGGGGCCCTGTACCAGGGGCTGATCGTCACCGGCGTGCTGTCGATCGGCGCGGTCTATGGTGTCATCCAGCATCTGGTCGACGCCGGCCTTCTGGGCCCGGTCACGACCAACGGCGGGCTGGTCATCGAGCCGATGAGCCTGTTCTGGTCGGGCATGGTCGGCCTGGCCGTGACCGCCGCCATCGTGGTCGTGACGGAATACTATACCGGCTCCAACTTCCGGCCGGTGCGGTCAGTGGCCAACGCCTCGGTTTCCGGGCACGGCACCAACGTCATTCAGGGTCTGGCTGTCTCGCTGGAGTCGACCGCCCTGCCGGCCCTGACCATCATCGTCGGCATCGTCGCCAGCTATCAGCTGGCGGGCCTGTTCGGAATCGCCATCGCCACCACGACCATGCTCGGCGTGGCGGGGATGATCGTCGCGCTGGACGCCTTCGGTCCGGTCACCGACAATGCCGGCGGCATCGCCGAGATGGCAGGGCTGCCCGCCGATGTGCGTCATGCGACCGACGCCCTCGACGCCGTCGGCAACACCACCAAGGCCGTGACCAAGGGCTATGCCATCGGTTCGGCCGGCCTCGGCGCCCTGGTGCTGTTCGCGGCCTATACGTCCGACCTCGCCTATTTCTCGGACCCGGTGAACGCCGCCGTCTATCCCTTCTTCGCCGGCATGGGCGAGATCGATTTCGCCCTGACCAACCCCTATGTCGTCGTCGGCCTGTTGTTCGGGGGGCTGCTGCCCTTCCTGTTTGGCGGCATGTCGATGATGGCGGTCGGTCGCGCGGCCGAAGCCGTCGTGGAAGAGGTGCGTCGCCAGTTCCGCGAAAACCCGGGCATCATGACCTATGAGGTCAAGCCCGAATACGGCCGGGCGGTCGACATCCTGACCAAGGCGGCGATCAAGGAGATGATCGTGCCGTCCCTGCTCCCCGTGCTGTCGCCGATCGTTCTGTTCATCGCGGTGCTGTCGATCTCGGACAAGGCCACG
>JBBQTX010000059.1:0-9369 GCA_038234475.1 Caulobacterales bacterium
CCGTGGTCAAGGCCGCGCCGGGCGTGGCCGTTCCGGACGGGACCGCGCCGCCGCCGCCGTCGAAGAAACCCTTCTGGACCCACCTGTATTTCCAGGTGTTGCTGGCGATCGCGCCGGGAGCGCTGATCGGACATTTCTACCTTAGTGGCGTCGATGCCGCTGGCCGGCCGGAACCGGGTCTGGGCGAGCAGTTGAAGCCGCTGGGCGATGCCTTCATCCGGCCGTTCAAGATGATCATCGCCCCCGTAATCTTCCTGACGGTGGCGACCGGCCTCGCCCACCTGCGGGACCTCGGGCTGGTCGGCAAGGCCTTCGCCTATTTCCTGACCTTCTCGACCCTGGTCCTGATCATCGGCCTGGTCGTCGCCAATGTGGTGCGGCCGGGTGCCGGGATGAACGTCGCTACCGCCACCCTCGATCCGACGGCCTTGGCCCAGTGCGCATCCAGGGCCCACGACACCACCATCGTCGGCTTCCTGATGAACATCATCCCCAAGACCGTGGTCGGTGCTTTCGCCGCCGGCGAGATCCTGCAGGCGCTGTTCTTCGCCATCCTGTTCGGCATTTCGCTGGCCGCCATCGGCGCTCGCGCCCAACCGGTCCTGACGCTGCTGGAGAGCGTGTCCGAGGCCTTTTTCAAACTGGTCGCCATCCTGATGAAGGCGGCGCCGATCGGAGCGTTCGGAGCGTTCGCCTTCACCATCGTCGTGGCAAAGTGGGAGAAGGGGCTGGACCGGGACGCGCTGCGCCGCGCGCTCGACGGGGATGCCGCGCCGGTCGACGCCGGGTCACGGGAAGCGGACAGCGACCAGGCGTTACAGCACGGCCCGGACAAGGCCCAAATCGACCGCCTCGCGCGCTTCGATGTACCAGTTCTCCGGGGCCCGCCGCAGGACCTCGTCCATCGTCACGCCAGACCCCGCGATCAGCGCCTCGAACCCCTCGTTCTGGATCAGGATCGAATGCTCGATCTCATACAACTTGGCTTTCAGCCCGGCGGTGCAGGTGGTCAGCGGCCCCTCGATCCGCAGATCATCCGACATCTTGCGTTCGTGGATCATCAGCCGGGTGCCGCGTGACAGATATCGGTTCTCGCGCGGGAAAAAGCTCATGAAGGTCGCGCCCGCCGAATAGACCGCCGCCTTGCCGAGGAACACGAAACGCCGCTCGGGCTGGGCCTCACTGCGGAAGCGCACATCCTCGCCCATCATCCTGGCCACCTCCGGATCACCGCCCAGAGTGGTCATTTCCACAACCACCAGCCCTGGCTTCGGGGCCTTGTCCAACTGTTCGCGAAACCGGACGTACATGATCTGATCCACGGTCCCGGCCAAGAGGATCGCCGGGTCGCAGAAGTCGCGCGGGTTCAGATCGTCAGTCATGGGGCGGCTGCGCCTGTTGCAAGGCTTGGTTAGCGCCGCGCCGCCGCATCCGTTCCCCGCTCGCTCCAGTTCGCCAGCTTGCGGTTCCAACGGCCTGCGGGCAGACAGGCCGTCATGATCCCGACCCTCTACGGCATCCCCAATTGCGACACGGTCAAAAAGGCCCGCGTCTGGCTGGACCAGCACGGCGTGAGCCATGCCTTCCACGACTACAGGAAGGCGGGGATCGACCGGCCGCGGCTGGAGGCCTGGGTGGCCGAGCATGGCTGGGAGACGGTGTTGAACCGCGCCGGCACGACGTTTCGGGCGCTACCCGACACCGACCGGACGGGTCTGGACACGGACCGGGCCGTCGCGTTGATGCTGGCTCGGCCGTCGATGATCAGGCGGCCGGTGCTGGAAACAGGTGACCGCACGCTGGTGGGGTTCAAGCCGGACCTCTACGCCTCCCTGATTGTCTGAGGGGGCGGGCGCTCAGCCCTCGACATCGACCTCGGGCCGGTCATGGCCGTCGGCGCGTTCGGTGATCCACCGGCCCGATGCGTCGGCGTATTCGATCAGGGTGTTCTCGTCGGGGACCTTCTGCTCGCGGGCGACGGCGACCGCCGCAGCGCGGGCGGCGTCGTGGTCCGGGTAGGTCTCGGAAAAGGTACCGCCCAATTGATAGGCCCAACCTCCGTCGTGCTCGACGATACGATAGGTGATCTGGACCATGGATCAGGCTCCGGCATGGGTTGGAAGAGGGCGTCGGCCTGAAAACGCAGGGCGGGGCGGGCCGTTGCACCCGGGCCGATCTGGCGGCCGCCCGAAAAATCTGCGGGGCGGCGCATCCGCTGGCGACGACGGTGGCGACTACCCTATGAAGACGCGGGCGACGGGTTTCGCGCAAAGAGGGGTGAATAGCTATGGAAGACCTGTTCCGGTCCTATTGGTGGCTGCTGTTTCCGCTGGCCTGGTTCGTGTTCGGCGGCTTCAACAGCTTTCTGAACTATCGACGCCAGAAGGAGACGCTGAAGCTGATCCAGACCTATGCCGAACGAGGCCAGGAGCCGCCGGAGGCTCTGCTCAAGGTGCTGGACCGCCCGATCGACTCTGACGATGACGCCTGGCAGACCCGCAACCGGGGTGGCCGGCCCGGCGACGGGTCGTGGTTCTCGGTGGTGTTGTTCGGGGTCATGGCGGCCGGCTTCGCCTATGCCAGCTACACAGATATCTATGAGGCGGGCGAAGCGTTCCTGATCGTCAGTTTCGTGCTGGGTGCCCTGTGCCTGGCCTCGCTGGTCTCGGCCCTGCGCAGCGGCGGGCGCGGTCCGCAGGCCTGATGCTGGCCGGGGACGGAGGATATGGGGGGACTACAGACCGACGCCGAGCTGGTTGCCCGCGCGCTCGCCGGCTCGGACGCGGCCTTTTCGCGGCTGATCGAGCGGCATCAGGCGGCGGTGCGCGGCTTTCTGCGGCGGATGCTGGGCGGCGGTTGGGCCGAGGCGGACGACGTGGCCCAGGACACCTTTCTGGCGGCCTGGGGGGCGCTGCGTTCGCTCCAGGAGCCCGCCGGGGTCCGCGCCTGGCTGTGCGGCATCGCCTGGCGCAAGGCCCAGGATCGTATTCGGACGTCACGGCGCAGCGCGGCCCGCGACGGTATCTGGCTGGAAACCGTCGAAACGCCCGCCGGGGTCTCGCCGGAAGACCGGATATCGGTCACCGCCGCCATGGCCGACCTGCCCCCCGATGTGCGCGCCTGCGTGGCACTGTGCCTGGCCGAAGGCTGGTCGCACGGCGAGGCGTCGATCGCGCTGGGCTTGCCTCTCGGCACGGTGAAGTCGCATGTTGCGCGGGGACGGGCGCGATTGCTCAAGGCGCTGGGAGGTCCGGATGACACCTGAACAGAAACTGTCCGCCCTGTTCGCCGCCGAGGCCCCGCCCGCGCGCGACTACGCCTTTCAGGCCCGCATGGCCCAGGCGATCGCCCTGCGCCGGGCATGGATGACTATGGCTGCGCTGGTGCCGTGGGCCGTCGCCGCCGTGGCCGTGCTGTGGGCCCTGATCCCGGTGGTCGGACCGATGAGCGACAGCCTCGGTGCCGCGCTCCGGCCCGCCGCCGCCATGCTGGCCGGCGCTGCGGTCACTGCCGTATTGGCCCTGTGGCTGTCCCGTTGTATCGGGCGGCGCTTCAGCCTGCGCTGACATTGAACGTTCGCCCCGGCTTCGCGGCGAACCGGGTGCCTTACGAAAGTTTCATCTGCCCGCGCGCATCCGCAGGACCCTCCCGGAGCCTCTTGTCGTCAGAAGGTCGAGGCATCTGGCTCCGGCCCAACCGGAAATCAGGGAATCATCGAGATGGATGAAGTTTTCATACCGATCATGTTTTTCGCCATGATCGCAGCGATTGTGATCGTTCCGACATGGCTCAAGAGCAAGGAGCGGCGGGATATGCAGGCGACCTTGCGTGCTTCGATTGACAAGGGTCAGTCGCTGCCGCCCGAAGTTATTGACGCCCTGACCCGTCAAACCGTCAAACCGCCGGCGACCGCTTCGCGGGATTTGCGGACGGGGGTCATCCTGCTGGCCCTGTCGGTCGGGATCGCCGCCACCTTCACCTTCATCGGCTCGCATTTCGGTGAATCCGAGGCCTGGGGTTTCGGTGCCTTCTCTGCCATTCCTGGCGCGATGGGTCTGGCCTTCATCGTCCTCAGCTTCTTCAACAAGAACAAGGACTGAGGCCGGGTCGGAGGGGGGAAACCAACATGACCCAACCCTTGGGCGACAGGCACGACGTCGAGCTCGCCGCCCTCGCGGCGGCGGGCGGCAGGCGCGAGTTCGGCGAACTGGTGCGCCGCCACAGCTCTGCGGTGCGCGGCCTGCTGCGGCGGATGGGGGCCCAGCCTTCGCTGGCCGATGACATCGCCCAGGATGCCTTCATCCAGGCCTTCGAGCGGTGCGCAGAGTTCCGCAGCGAAGGCACCTTCGCCGGCTGGGTCAAGCGGATCGCGGCCCGCCTCTATATCAAGCGGGTGGCGAAAGAGGCCCGCTATGTCGCGGCAATCGACAATGAGGACGCTGCACCCGCGCCCGATCATGCGGGCCGGGTCGACCTCGACGAAGCCCTCAATACACTCAGCGAGCCCGAACGACTTTGTATCTCCCTTTGTCACGGGGCGGGCATGGCGCATCCCGAAATCGCCGCCGCCCTCAATTTGCCACTCGGTACGGTGAAGTCTCATGTCAAACGTGGTCTGGATAAACTCCGCGCGCGGCTTCAGCCGCCAGCCGGGCAGCCCTTGGGGAGCGCGCAGCATGTCGGCTGACGAGTTCGATCCGGATATCGAGCGCCTGTTCGCGCGCGCGCCGCACATGCCCGACGCCGCCCTGTTCACCGCCCGGCTGGAACAGAAGCTGCAGAAGGGCTCTCGTGTCCGATTCCTGGCGCTGACCCTCGCCGGCCTGATCGGTGGCGTCGTGGCGGTGCGGGAGACCATGAGCGTCAGCCTCGACATGGGGTCGCGCGACAGCGTCGTGGCGGGCGCGGCGCTGGGCAATGGTATCCAGTCGGCCTCGCTCAACACCCAGGCCGCCGTCCAGTCGGGTCTCGACCAACTGGGCCTGGCCCATCTGGAACTCGGCTCGATGGGAGGCATGCAGCTGTTCTGGATCGCCACTGGCGCCCTGATCGCGGTGGCCGCCGCCGGGGTCATGAAGCTGTCGCAGGACGTCTGACCCCATGCCCGGGTTGATCCGCCAAGGGATGACGGGGCGGGCCGTCGGGAGTATTCACAGCGTCCAACCTCTGGAGCTTCCCCATGTCCAGCCAGAAGCAGGCAACGGTCAAACGCATAGCCGCCCCCGATATCCGGGCGCGCAAGGGCGGCGAGCCGATCGTCTGCCTGACCGCCTATGATGCCCCGACCGCCGCCCTGCTGGACGATCACTGCGACCTGCTGCTGGTCGGGGACAGCGTCGGCATGGTCGTCCACGGCATGCCCAACACGGTCGGGGTGACGCTGGAGATGATGATCCTGCACGGCCAGGCCGTCATGCGCGGCTCGAGGCGGGCCATGGTGGTCATCGACATGCCCTTCGGCAGTTACGAGGGCGGCAAGGAGCAGGCCTATCAGAACTGCGCCCGCGTGATGAAGGAGACCGGGGCGCAGGGGGTGAAGGTGGAAAGCGGCCCGACCGTGCCTGAAACCATCGCCTATCTGGTCCAGCGCGGCATCCCGGTCATGGGCCACGTCGGCCTCAGGCCTCAGGCCGTGCTGACCGATGGTGCGTTCAAGGCGAAGGGCCGCACCGACGAGGAACGGCTGCGGGTCATGTCGGAGGCTGAGGCCACGGCGGACGCCGGGGCCTTTTCCATCGTCATCGAGGGCGTGGCCGAGGGCCTGGCGCGCGACATCACCGAGGCGATCGACAAGCCCACCATCGGCATCGGGGCCTCGTCGGCCTGCGACGGCCAGATTCTGGTCACGCCGGACATGTTGGGCCTGTTCGACTGGACCCCGAAATTCGTCCGTCGTTATGCCGATCTGCGCGTCGAGATCGACCGGGCGGTCGCCACCTATGCCGCCGATGTGAAAGCCCGCCGTTTTCCTGCCGAAGTCGAGACCTACTTCTCGAAAAAGCCCGCAATGCCCTGAGCGGCGCGTTGCGGCGGGCAGGCCGACGCTCTAGGGTCCGGCCGGATTGAATTTCAGCGGTCTATTTCCGTTTTCTGGGGGCGACGTATCCGTGGTTGATGTCTTCGAGCAGGTCGAGGAGGAGCTTCGCTCCGACCGCTACAAGCGGCTCGCCCGCACCTGGCTGCCGGTCGCCGGCGGCGTGCTCCTGGTCGCTCTGGTCGGGGCCCTGCTCTGGTGGGGCTGGCAGAACTGGGAAACCTCCCGGGCCGCCAAGGCCTCGGTTGCGTACGATCGCGGCCTGGAATCGCTGCAGGCCAACAATACGGTCGGTGCCGACACCGCCTTTGCCTTGGCGGCGAAGGAAGGCAACGGGGCTTACAAGGCCATGGCGCTGATGCAGCGCGCAGGCATCGCCCTTCAGGCCAACCGTGTCCCCGAGGCGGTCGAATATTTCGACCAGGCCGCCAAGGCGTCGCGCGATCCGCTGCTGACCGACCCGGCCGCCTACAAGGCCGCCCTTTTGCTGATGGACACCGCGCCGCTCGCCGATATCGAGGCGCGTCTGGTGCCCCTGACCAAGGATGACCGCCCGCTCCGCGACTTTGCCCTGGAAGCCCTGGCCATGGCCCGCCTTCAGAACGGCCAGACCGCTCCCGCCCGCGAGGCTCTGGTCCTGCTGAAGAACGGCCTCGACACCCCCGAGATCGTCAGCCAGCGCGCCGATGTGGCGATCGCCGCCATCGACTCGGGCAGCGCCCCCGGTCTGGCGGCCATCCTGAAGGCCCAGGCGGCCCTGCCGCCCGCTCCCGTCGTCATTCCCCAGCCGGGCGGCCTCCAGCCCGCGCCCGGTGCCGCTCCGGCGGGCCAGTGACCTTCGCTTTCAGGACGTCCACCATGAATCGCGTGCTTAAAGTCGCCTTGTTGAGCGGCCTCGCCGTCACCGTCGCCTCGTGCAGCACGGTGCGCCAGTCCCTGCCGTTCGGCTTGGGCGGTTCCAAGGAGCCCCAGGCCACAGCCACAGAGGGGCAACGCGTCTCGGTGCTGGAGTTCGAACAGGCGCTGGTCCCGTCGGCCGCCCTGTCCGGACGCGACTTCTTCATTCCCGGACCCCAGGCCGCCACCGCCTGGACCCAACCGGGCGGGAACGCCGAGAACGCCGTCGAACACGTCATCGCCGCCCCGGCCTTCACCGTCGCCTGGCGCCGCGGCGTCGGCGCGGGGTCGTCGCGCACGCGTCAGGTTCTGGCTCCGGTCGTGGCCGACAACGGCCGCGTCTTTGTGATGGACGGCGAGGCCACCGTCTCGGCGCTCGACGCCGGTACCGGTGCCCAGGCCTGGAAGGTCAATCTCAAGCCTGACGAGCGCGAAGGCCGGCGCAGTATGTTCAGCCTCGGCCTCGGCGGCGATTCGACCGGCGGCGGCTTCGGCGGCGGCGTCGCCGTCGGCGGCGGCAAGGTCTTCGTCGCGTCCGGCTACCGCACCGTCACCGCGATCGACCAGGCCTCGGGCGCAGTCATCTGGACCACGCCGGTCGATGTTCCGATCCACAGTGCCCCGACCGTCTCGGGCTCGCGCGTCTTCGTGGTCGATGTCGAAAACCAGATGATGGCCTTCGACGCCGCCACGGGCGAGCAGGAATGGTCCTACCGGGGCATTCCCGAGCCCGCCCGCGTCATGCGTGCCTCCAGCCCGGCTGTGACCGGCGACACCGTAATCGCCCCCTTCTCCTCGGGTGAGATCGTCGCCTTGCGCGCATCGACCGGCCAGGCCGTCTGGCAGCAGGTCCTGTCGCGCACCAGTCGCACCAGCGCCCTGTCCGAAATACGCGACATCGCTGGTCGCCCGGTCATCAGCCGCGGCATCGTCTATGCCGTCAGCCACTCGGGCCTGATGTCGGCGCTGGATATCCGCTCGGGCCAGCCCAAATGGGAGCCCCTGCCGATCGCGGGCGTCAACGCGCCGCTGCCGGTCGGTGACGTCGTCTATGTCGTGTCCAAGGATGGTGCCCTGACCGTCATCAACCGCGAAAGCGGCCAGATATACTGGACCCGCGACCTTAACGAGGGCCGCGTACGTCAGGAAGGCGGCTTCCTCGGCGTGTTCGACCGCACCGTTCGCCCGGAATGGTCGGGACCAATCATGGCGTCCAACCGACTGGTGCTGGTCAATTCGTTCGGCGACCTGGTCGCTTTCGATCCCAAGACAGGTGCCCAGACCGCGTCGATCCGGGTGGGCGGGTCGTATATCGCTCCTGCCGCCTACAACGGTGCCCTGTACGTCCTCACCGCCAACGGCGATCTCGTCAGCATTCGCTGACGCCGGACAACAAACTGCGTTAGAAGGCCGACATGGCTCTCAAAGTCGCCATCGTCGGCCGCCCCAATGTGGGCAAGTCGACATTGTTCAATCGACTCGTCGGCAAGCGTCTCGCGCTGGTCGATGACCGCCCTGGCGTGACCCGCGACCGCCGCTATGCCGACGGCAACATCGGCGACATGGACCTGACGCTGATCGACACGGCCGGCTATGAGGACGTCACCGACGGCAGCCTCGAGTCCCGCATGCGCGAGCAGACCGAGGCGGCGCTGGAAGACGGCGACCTGATCCTGTTCATGATGGACGCCCGCGAAGGCGTGACCTCGCTGGACCAGATTTTCGCCGACCGGCTGCGCAAACAGCACAAGCCCGTCATCCTGCTGGCCAACAAGTCCGAGAGCCGCGAGAGCGGTGGCGGCATCGGCGAGGCCTATTCGCTGGGTTTCGGTGAACCGGTCGCCATCTCGGCCGAGCACGGCGAGGGTATGGCCGATCTCTACGCCGCCGTGGTCGCCGCCAGCGCCGATATCTTCATCGAAGAGGTCGACGAGCCCGACAAGCCGATCCGCATCGCCATCATCGGCCGCCCCAACGCCGGCAAATCGACCCTGATCAACCGCCTGATCGGCGAAGACCGGATGCTCACCGGTCCCGAGGCCGGGATCACCCGCGACAGCATCTCGGTCGACTGGGAGTACGATGGCCAGAACATCCGCCTGGTCGACACCGCCGGGATGCGCCGCAAGGCCCGGGTGCAGGAGAAGCTGGAGAAGCTGTCGGTCGCCGACACCATCCGCGCCATCACCTTCGCCGAGGTTGTCGTGCTGGTGATGGACAAGGACGACGCCTTCGACACCCAGGACCTGCAGCTGGCCGATCTGGTCGAGCGCGAGGGCCGGGCCTTGGTCTATGTCGCCGCCAAATGGGACCTGGAGGAAAGCCCCCAGGCCAGACTGGCCAAGCTCAGCCAGATGGCCGAGGACAAGCTGCCCCAGCTGAAGGGATCGCCGTTCGTCGCCCTGTCATCTCACAGCGGCCGCGGCGTCGAGCGGCTG
>JBBQTX010000060.1:0-9362 GCA_038234475.1 Caulobacterales bacterium
CGCAGCGCGACGACAGGCCCTGGTCGAGGACGCCGACGCCTGCCGGTCAGCCTTGGGCGCGGTCAGGCGCGCGTCAGCGCCAGCTGGATGACGTCCGTGCGGGCCGAGCGGAACCCGGCTTCGCAATACGACAGATAGAAGCGCCAGAGCCGCCGGAAGCGCTCGTCGAACCCCCCCATCTTGCGGATGTCACCCCAGGACGCCTGAAAGCGATCATCCCAGCGGTGCAGGGTGTCGGCATAGTCCTGGCCGAAGCGTTCGACCGTATCCCAACTCAGACCCGCCTGCTCGACCACGGGCTGCAGTCGCCCTTCCGACGGCAGCATGCCACCGGGGAAAATGTATTTCTGAATGAAGTCGGTGCGGGTGTTGTACTCTTCGAAAAGGGCGTCCTGGATGGTGATGATCTGCAGTCCCGCCCGCCCGCCGGGTTTCAGGACGGCGGTGATCTTGTCGAAATAGGCCGCCCAGTATTCCTTCCCCACGGCCTCGAACATCTCGATCGACACGACCCGGTCGAAACTGCCCTCGACGTCGCGATAGTCGACCATCTGGATCGAGGTGCGGTCCGACAGTCCCGCGTTGAACAGCCGTTGGCGGGCCAGGTCATGCTGTTCCTGCGAAATGGTGATGCCGGTGACATGGGCCCCGACCTCGCGCGCGGCATATTCGGCGAAACCGCCCCAGCCGCAGCCGATCTCCAGCACGGTGTGGCCGCGCTCAAGTCCGATGAGGCGAGCCAGCGCGGCGTATTTGCCGGTCTGGGCCGCCTCGAGGGTCTCGTCCGGCCGTTCGAACCGGGCCGAGGAATAGGTCATCGTCCCATCCAGCCAGGCGCGATAGAAGGCGTTGCCCAGGTCATAGTGGGCGTGGATGTTCTTCTTCGAGCCGCGGCGGCTGTTACGCTTGAATTTGTGCGACAGCCAGTTGAAGGCGAGCATGGCCGCATTGCCGTCGAACAGGCGCCGGATATGGTCGTAGTTGTTGGCCAGCGTCTCCAGCAGGACGGCCAGGTGGGGACTGTCCCACTCGCCGGCGATATAGCCCTCGGCATAGCCGATATCCCCGTTGGCCAGCACGCGGCGGGCGAAGCGGTAGTCGATGACGTTCATCACCGCATTGGGCCCGGGGGTCTGGCCCTCGAGCTGATGCACTTCGCCATTGGGAAGGGTCAGGGTCAGCCGACCCCAGGTCCAGTTGGCCGTCAGGAGCCGCAGCAGCAGGGCGAACACAGGTGGCGTTCGGGCCTTGATGGCATGGGCTTCGGCGGTCACGGAACTCATGCCCCGAACCCTGCGGGGGAACACCCCGTGCCGTCAATCCTCGCCCGTCTGGCGGGACCCGCTGACGGTCTTGAGGGCGTCCAGCGCCCGCTGACGCGCGGCGGCGTGTTCGACGACGGGGTGCGGATAGTCCCGGCCGAGGCGGACACCGGCCCGATCCAGGACATCGGTTGGCGCGGTCCACGGCGCGTGAAGCCATTTGTCGGGCAAACGCGCGAGTTCCGGGACCCAGCGCCTGACGTAGCGACCATCTGCATCGAATTTCTGACCCTGTATGATCGGATTGAATATTCGGAAATACGGTGCCGCGTCCGCTCCGGATCCAGCGACCCACTGCCAATTCTGCACATTCGACGCCAGGTCGGCGTCGATCAGCGTGTCCCGGAACCACGCTTCGCCCGCGCGCCAGTCGATCAGCAGGTGTTTGACGAGAAAGGAGGCGACGATCATGCGCACGCGATTGTGCATCCACCCCGTGGTCCAGAGTTGGCGCATACCGGCGTCGACGACGGGATAGCCGGTCCGGCCCCGCCGCCACGCCTGCAGGCCGACCAGGTCGGTGCGCCACGGCATGGCGTCATACTCGGGCCGGAAGGCGGTGTCCGTGATCTGCGGAAAATGGTGCAGCAGATGGGCCGAGAACTCACGCCAGCCTATCTCGGCGGTGAATTTGTCGGCATCGGCGGCGGGCACGCGGCCTTCGGCGGCAGCGCCGCGGGCGCGTTCGATGGCGCGCCACGGGCTGATCTCGCCGAAATGCAGATGGGGCGACAGGCGGCTGGTGACGGGTTCGGCCGGAAAATCACGGCCCTTGCCGTAGGATTTCAGCCCATGGCCGAGAAACACCGACACGGCGTCGGCGGCCCCCGCCTCGCCCGGCGTCCAGTCGAAGCCGCCTGACCAGTCGGGGCGGGTCGGATGCAGGTCCCAGGTGTCGACGTCGTCGGACGCCAGGCTGGACGGAGTCTCGATGGCACGCGGTCCGGCAGTGTGCGGCGGGGCCGAAACCGTGGCGAGCAGGGCTTTCATGAAGGGGGTGAAGACCCGATATGCCTGGTCCGATCCGTTCAGCACGCTGCCCGGGCGCGCCATCAGCGAACCGTTGTAGCCCTTGCAGTCGACCCCCTCGACCTGCAGCGCATGGGCGATGTCGGCGTCGCGGGCGAAGGCGTCGGGTTCGAACAGACGGTTCATGAACACCGTGTCGGCACCGGTCGTTTCGACCAGCCGGCGCAACTCGACCTCGCTGTCGCCACGGCGCAGGATCAGGCGCGAGCCCAGCGCGCCCAGCGAGGCGTCGAGCGCGCGGAGCGATTTGTCGAGCCACCATTTCGACGCCGCGCCGATGGGGCGGCCTTCATCCAGAATATAGAGCGGCAGGATCGGCCGGCCCGTGTCGACGGCGTGGTTCAGGGCCGGATTGTCGGCCAGCCGCAGGTCGCGGCGAAACCACAGGACGACGGGGGACGGCTTTGTGGTCATGCGGTCGATCTGCGTGATAACTTGCGCCGGACGAAGGCCGTCGCCACCTCGCCGCATAGACGTGGCGGATGCGCCGCGCCAGCCGCCTCCGACCAGCAGAAAGTCGCACCCTTGTCCCAACCCAACGCCGTCATCGACATCAACGTGGGTCTGCAGCGTCCCGTCTCCATCGGCGGCGGCCAGCGCATCGTCATCATCGCCGGGCCTTGCCAGCTGGAAAGCCGCCAGCATGCGCTGGAGATGGCCCATGCGCTGAAGGAGATCGGCGAGCGGCTGAACGTCGGCGTCATCTACAAGACCAGCTTCGACAAGGCGAACCGGACCTCGGCGACGGCGGCGCGTGGCTTCGGCCTCGAAGGCTCGCTGCCGATCTTCGCCGAGATACGCGAGGTCACGGGCCTGCCTGTCCTGACAGACGTCCACACCGAGGAGCATTGCCGCATCGCCGCCGAAGTGGTGGACGTGCTGCAGATCCCGGCCTTCCTGAGCCGCCAGACCGACCTGCTGCTGGCTGCCGCCGCTACCGGCAAGGTGATCAACATCAAGAAGGGCCAGTTCCTGGCTCCCTGGGACATGAAGAACGTCATCGCCAAGGTGGTCGGGGCGGGCAATCCCAATGTCATGGCCTGCGAGCGGGGTGCCAGCTTCGGCTACAACACCCTGGTTTCGGACATGCGGGCGCTGCCCATCTTGCGCGAGATCGGCTGTCCGGTCGTGTTCGACGCGACGCACAGCGTGCAGCAGCCGGGCGGGCAGGGCACGTCCTCGGGCGGGCAGCGCGAGTTCGTGCCGGTGCTGGCGCGCGCGGCCGTCGCCGTCGGCGTGGACGCCGTCTTCATGGAGACGCACCAGGACCCCGACAACGCGCCGTCCGACGGGCCGAACATGGTGCCGCTCGACCAGTTCGAGGCCCTGTGCGCCGACCTGATCGCCTATGACGACCTGACCAAGGCGCGGATGGCGAAAGCTGCCTGAATCCGATAGGCCAGAAGGATGGCTGATCGGACGCTCGATCTCGGACAATTGCAGGCGCTGCTGGAGCGCGTGCGCGGACTGAAGGTCGCCTGCGTCGGCGACCTGATGCTGGATCGCTATGTCTATGGCGAGGTCAGCCGGATTTCGCCCGAGGCTCCGATTCCTGTCCTTCGCACCAAGCGCACCGTCGCCATGCCGGGCGGGGTGGGCAATGTGGCGCGCAACGTGGCGGCGCTTGGTGGGGTGGCGCGGCTGGGCGCGGTGGCGGGTCGAGACGCGGCCGGCGACGAGCTGGCGGCCCTGATCGCGGCCGAGCCGGGCATCGAGGACGCCGTCGAACGCCGCGCCGGCGTGGCCACCATCGTCAAGACTCGCTTCGTCGCCGCCGGCCAGCAGTTGCTGCGGCTGGACGACGAGGCGGCGGCGCTCATGGGCGACGAAAGCGATGCATTTACAGGATCGTCTGTCTATCTTCTTTCAGATTACGACAAGGGCGTCATAAGCGATCTGGTGATCGCCCAGGCACTTGCGGCAGCGGAGACATCCGGCGCGCCGGTGGTGGTTGACCCCAAGGGCCGCGACTTCGCCCGCTATGGCGCGGTGGATCTGATCAAGCCGAACGCCAGCGAACTGGCCGGTGCCACCGGCCTGCCGGTCGAGACCGACGCCGAGGTGGAGGCGGCGCTGAAGGCGCTGTTGGCGCGCACCACCGTCGGGGCTGTCGTGGTGACCCGGGCCGACAAGGGCATGACCCTGATGCGGCGCGGCGAGGCGGCGAAACATTTCCCCGGTCGGGCGCGCGAAGTGTTCGACGTCTCGGGTGCCGGCGATACCGGTCTGGCGGCGCTGGGTCTGGCGCTTGGGGCGGGCGCGTCGCTGGAGACGGCGGTGGAGTTCGCCATCCTCGCCTCTGGCGTGGTGGTGGGCAAGGCGGGGACGGCGGTCGTCACTCCGGCCGAGCTGATCGACGCCGAGATGAGCCAGCATGCAGCGGGTGCCCACGCCAAGGTCATGCCGCTGGAGGAATTGTCGCACGTCGTCGAGGGCTGGAAACGGCAAGGGCTGAAGGTTGGCTTCACCAACGGCTGTTTCGACATCCTGCACCGCGGCCACGTGGCCTATCTGGCCCAGGCGCGCGGCTGGTGCGATCGGCTGGTGGTGGCGCTGAACACGGACGCGTCGGTGCGCCGGCTGAAGGGCGAGGGGCGGCCGATCAACGATCTGGACAGCCGGGCGGTGGTGATCGGCGGGCTTCAGTCCGTGGACCGGGTCACGGCCTTCGACGATCCGACGCCGTTGGCCCTGATCGAGCGGCTGCGGCCCGATGTGCTGATCAAGGGCGCGGACTACACCCGCGAGGGCGTGGTCGGCGGCGATCTGGTCGAGAGCTGGGGCGGTGAGGTGAAGCTGGCGACGTTCGAGGACGGTTATTCGACCACGAAAACGGTCGAGAAAATGAAGGGCGAAACATGATCCGGCGTATGATCGTGGTGACAGGCGGGGCCGGCTTCATCGGTTCGAACATCGTCGCGCGGCTGTGCGCCGAAGGCCGGCGCGACATCGTCGTCTGCGACCGGCTGGAAACCGCGGACCTCGGCAAGTGGAAGAACCTGAGCAAACACGGAATCGCCGACTTCTGGTCGCCGGACGAGCTGTTCGCACAGCTGGAGCGCCACGGCGAGCGGATCGAGGCGGTGATTCACATGGGGGCGATTTCGTCCACGACCGAGCCGGACGCGGACCTGATCCTGAGGACCAACTTCAGTCTTTCGCGGGACCTGTGGGACTGGTGCGCTTTGCGCGAGGCGCGGCTGATCTATGCCTCGTCGGCGGCCACCTATGGCGACGGAGGACTGGGGTTCGAGGATAAGGATGATCTTCGGTCCCTGTCTGCGCTGAGGCCGTTAAACGCCTATGGGTACTCGAAATTTCTGTTCGACCAATACGCCGCTCGTCAGGCCGGTACGCGGACCGCGCCGACCCAGTGGGCGGGGCTGAAATTCTTCAACGTGTATGGCCCGAACGAGGATCACAAGGGCGGGATGAAGTCCGTCGTGGCCCAGATCTGGCCGAAGATCGAGGCCGACCAGCCCGTCACCCTGTTCCGCTCGCACAATCCCAACTACGCCGACGGCGGCCAGATGCGGGACTTCGTCTTCGTCGACGACATCGTCGATATGGTGGACTGGCTGCTCGACACGCCGGAGGTGTCGGGGGTGTTCAACGCCGGTTCGGGTCAGGCGCGGTCCTTTCTGGACCTCGCCAACGCCACCTTCGCGGCGGCTGGCAGGGAACCCCGGATCGACTATGTCGACACCCCCGAAAGCATCCGCGACCAATATCAGTATTTCACCGAGGCCCGGATGGAAAGGGTGCGGGCCGCCGGGTTCGCAGGTCAGGCGACGCCCCTTGAGGAGGGGGTGCGCCGCTATGTGCAGGACTTCCTCGCCGCAGCGGACCCGTATCGATGACCCCGCCAAGGCTGACCTTTCGCCAATGGGTCGGCTGGATCGCAATGACGGTCCTGCTGCTTGTGGTCGTCGCGGGGGCGGTCTGGCGGGGCGACATCCTGCGGGCCGGGCTGGACCCCAAGATCCCGTTCCAGACCTATCTGCCGCCGCCGGCCCCCGACTATGGGCTGGCTTCGGCCTGGGCGCTCAGCGAGGCGCGGACCCCGGACTCCGGCCCGGCGGCGATCTTCTTCGTCCACTCGACCACTTATGACGGCGGCCGCAACTGGAACGGGCCGATCGGAGACGCCAAGGCCAACGCCTATCTGACCCGGGTGGTGCTACCCAACTACGCGGGACCCTTCAAGCGATCCGGCGGCATCAGCGCGCCCCACTATCGACAGAGCAGCCTCTACACCCGCCTGACGCTGCGCGAGGACGCGCGCGAGGCGCGAGCCTTCGCCTACCGCGATGTGGCCGCTGCATACGATCTCTGGATCGACCGCCATCCGACGGGGCCGATCGTGCTGGCCGGCGTCGAGCAGGGCGCGGATCTGGTGGAGCGGCTGGTGCGGGAGCGGATCGCGGGCGACCCCGACGTGCGCGACCGTCTGGTAGCGGTCTATCTGATGGATGCTGTGGTGGCCGCCGATGGTCTGTCGCCGCTGGTTCCAGCCTGCCTCAGTCGCGCTGACACAGGCTGCATTGTGGCCTGGTCACCCATCAGCGAGGACAATGACGGTGCGGGCCGCCGCCGCCTGCGTCGGGCCTTGGTCTGGGACGACCGCGGAAGGCTAGTCGACCTGGGCGACCGCTCCGCCCTGTGCGTCAATCCGGTCACCGGATCGACCGATACGGCCCCTGTCGCGGCACGGCGGCATCGCGGCGCGACCAACGCCACGGGCCTTGAATGGGGTGCGCGGCCAGCCTTGATGGCGCGCGAAGTCGCTACCCAGTGCCGCAGCGGCCTGTTGCGTTATACAGAGTTGAAGACGGAATCCTTCCGCGAGGCGGGTAGCTGGTCAGATCGCAGAAAATCTCGTCCTTACAACCTCTTCTACGGGGATATTGAGTCCGACGTTATGGCGCGTCTGGCCGTTTGGCGGGCGCAGGATTCATCTCGACCGATCGCCTGAATCAACCGGCCCAAGTGCCGTCGGCTATCGCGACGAATTGCAGGTGCCGGTGGGGTTGGCCAGTTGTCCTGCTGATTATTTACGCTGGCTTTCGTCAAAAATTTAATGCCGAAAATTCTGCTGCGGCCCCCGCTTGTGTATTGTCCCGCCCATGCGAGCGCGTTTTCTCTGGCGAGCCTATCGGGCACGGTTTCGTGATCAGGCTGCCGAACTGTCGGCTATTCGCCGCTATACCGGTCCCCGAGATCTGGTCTGCGACATCGGCGCGAATAAGGGCAGCTATCTGTATTGGATGTCGCGCTGGGCCGGGCGTGTCGTGGCGTTTGAGCCGCAAGCGGGGCTGGCAGACTATTTGGTCAAGGCCTGCCGCGCGCTGCACCTGGATAATGCTACGGTCGAACGGGCCGGGGTTTCCAGTCAATCAGGCACAATGAACCTGTATGTACCGTCTCCAAACTCGCCCGAGGCGAGTCTGGTCAGGCATAGCGACGCTCGGTCCGTGCCCATATCGGTCGTGACCCTCGATGAGTATTTTTCCGCCTCCAACAGGGTGTCGCTGCTGAAGATCGACGTGGAAGGGGCCGAGATGGACGTGATGAAAGGGGCCGAGAGAATCCTGCGTGAGGACCGACCCACTCTGGTCTTCGAGTGCGAACAACGGCACTTGAGGCAGGGTAGTGTCTACGATTGCCTTACACATCTGGCCGATCGGGGATATCAAGGTCAGTTCATTGATCGTGGCCAACTGAAGCCGATCAATGAGTTCGTCCTGGCCAATCATCAAAGCGCCGTCGGCGAAAAGTTTTGGACCGCCGATACCTATTGCAACAATTTTGTTTTCCGGTGTCGTGCCTGAAGAGTTTTCGACTTCCGACGCATGGTCCTTCGAGCATCTCCGGTTTCTGCGGCCGGTCGAAAACGGGTCCCGCATTGATGGATCGAGGATCTAATCGATGCCCGGTCGGTCGTTGCGCCAGTCGAACAGGGCCTCCAGCACCTTGACGGCCTCGCCCCTCGGCGAGGTCAGGTCCGGGTCGCGGCCCAGCACCAGCCGGGCGTCGTCGGCGGCGGCGAGCAGCAGGGTGCGGTGCCGGATCGGGTCGGCGAAGCGATAGGCCGGAAAGCCGCTCTGCTTCAGACCCAGCGGATCGCCCCCGCCGCGCAGGCGGAAATCCTCCTCGGCGATCTCGAACCCGTCCTCGGTGCGGCGCAGGGTCTCCAGCCGCTCGCGGGCCGTGTCGCCCAGACCGGTGTCGCCGCCGCCGTAAAGCAGGATGCAGGAACTGGCCGCGGCGCCCCGGCCGACGCGTCCGCGAAGTTGGTGAAGCTGGGCCAGTCCGAAGCGGTCGGCGTGTTCGACCACCATGATGGAGGCGGCGGGTACGTCGACCCCGACCTCGACCACCGTGGTGGCGACCAGCAACGGGATACGGCCGTCGGCGAAATCGGCCATGACCGCCTCTCGCTCCGCCCCCGGCATCTGACCGTGGGCCAGCCCGACCTCGATTCCGAGGATGCGGCGCAGGTCGCCGGCGCGGGCCTCGGCGGCAGCCAGATCGCTGGCCTCGCTCTCGGCCACCAGCGGACAGATCCAATAGGCCTGGGCCCCGGCGTCAAGGGCGGCGCGCAGCCGTTTGGCCACCTCGCCGATGCGGCCGAGCGGCAGGACGGCGGTGGTGACCGGCGTGCGACCGGGCGGCTTTTCCGTCAGACGCGAAACCTCCAGCTCTCCATATTGCGTCAGTTCCAGCGTGCGGGGGATGGGCGTGGCCGACATGGTCAGCAGATGGACACCGCCGGTGCGCGGGTCTCCCTTGGCCTGAAGCCGTTGGCGCTCGTTGACGCCGAAGCGGTGCTGTTCGTCGATGACGGCCAGCGCCAGCCGGTCGAAGCGGACGGCATCCTGGAACAGGGCGTGGGTGCCGATGGCGACCCGCGCCGCGCCCGAGGCGAGCGCCACCAGCCGGGTCCGGCGCTCGGCAGGTGTGTCGCGGCCGGTCAGCAGGACGGTCGGGACGCGAGCCGCCTCCAGCATC
>JBBQTX010000061.1:0-9334 GCA_038234475.1 Caulobacterales bacterium
GACGCGGGATGCGGAGCGGCTGCCCGAGTATGAGCGGCGGCTGGAGGTCATCGCGGCGGTGCTGCGCGACTGGATCCTGAAGGCCCCGCCCAACATGGTGGAGGGCGGCTGGATGGCCATGCTGCCGGAGCTGCTGAAGGGGGCTTCGCTGGGCAAACAGGCGGCGGGGCTTGATACGCAAGGCAGGCGCGACCTGCTGGACCTGTTCGCCAAGTCGGCGGGCGACTGGCTGGACGGCTGGTTCGAAAGCGATCCGATCAAGGCCCTGTTCGGCTTCGACAGCGTGGTCGGCAACTATGCCAGCCCCTATACGCCGGGCTCGGCCTATGTGCTGCTGCACCATGTGTTCGGCGAGGTGAACGGGCGCAAGGGTGTCTGGGGCCACGCGCTGGGGGGAATGGGGGCGATCACCCAGGCCATGGCCGCCGCCTGCGCCGAGGTCGGTGTGGATGTCAGGCTGGAGACGCCGATCGCCTCGGTGCTGACCGAAAAGGGCCGCGCGGTCGGGGCGGTGACCGAGGCGGGCGACGTGGTCCGGGCGCGGGCCGTGGTCTCCAACCTGCATCCGCGCCTGTTGTTCGAGCGGTTCGTCGACGATGCGGTGGTGCCGGCGGATTTTCGCGAGCGGATCGGCAACTACCAGTCGGGGTCGGGCACGTTCCGCATGAATGTGGCGTTGAGCGCCCTGCCGAATTTCACTGCCTTGCCCGGGCAGGGGGACCATCTGACGGCGGGCATCATCATCGCGCCGACGCTGGACTATATGGACCGGGCGCATGCCGAGGCGCGGCTGAACGGCTGGTCGTCCAAACCGATCGTGGAGATGCTGATCCCCTCGACCCTGGACGACAGCCTGGCCCCGCCGGGACAGCATGTCGCCAGCCTGTTCTGCCAGCATGTCTCGCCCGATCTGGCCGACGAACACCGCGACACGGTGGCCGATCTGATGATCGACACGGTCGAGGCCCATGCGCCGGGGTTCAAGGCCTCGGTGGTCGGGCGGCTGGCGCTGGGGCCGCGCGATCTGGAGCGGCGGTTCGGTCTTGTGGGGGGCGACATCTTTCACGGGCGGCTGTCGCTGGATCAGCTGTTCAGCGCCCGGCCGGTGCTGGGTCACGCCGATCACCGAATGCCGGTGCCGGGCCTGTATCTGTGCGGGTCAGGGGCGCATCCGGGCGGCGGCGTCACCGGCGCGCCGGGGCACAATGCGGCGCGGGCGGTGCTGAAGGATCTGAGCCGGAGAGGAGTTCGGTGAAGCGTGCCAGTGAGCAAGGGGTGAGGAGTTCGGTGGGCCACCGCGCCGTCTTCCGCTCACTCGTTACTCGCTGGCACTCTTCACCAACAACTCACGCGTTCTCCACGCCCATCGCCTTCATCAGCGCGTCGCGGATGGCAGCCTCCGTAAACGGCTTCTGCACGGTGGCCTGGCCGCGCCATTCGTCGGGCAGGCCGCCCTCGCCGTAGCCGGTCGAGAACACGAAGGGCACGCCGCGATCCTTCAGAGCCTGGGCCACGGGAAAGACGTGGTGGCCGGCGACGTTGACGTCCAGCAGGGCGGCGTCGAGGGGTTCGCCGTCGATGGCCATGGCTATACCCTCGTCCACGGTCGCCGCCGGGCCCACGGGGACGCAGCCCATGTCCTCGAGAATGGTCTCAAGCAGCATCGCGACGAGCGCCTCGTCCTCGACCACCAATATACGACGACCTGCGAGCACCTGGCTCATGAAACGGGTCCCGGACCGCGCGGAATAGAAAATTCCACTCTTAATCCGGCGCTTGCGTAGACGGTTTTGTTGCGGCCCGCCAGTTCCGGATTTTGATTGTGTTCTCGCACTGAATCCCTCCAAGACACCAACGCACAAAGGCGGGCTTGGTGGCATTCGAAGCCAACTTCACCTTATCACGCGTTTGGTCTGGCCGTGGATCGGCTAGGGTGCGCGATGTTCCTGGCTTCGATGTTCGCTGCGGCGGTGCTGATGACGACCCCGGCCATGCCGTCCGATCCCAACCCGCGCGCCGAGGCCGCCCAAGGCGTTCTGGAAGGCCGGGCCGACAATGGCGTCGCCAGCTTCAAGGGCATTCCGTACGCGGCACCGCCGGTCGGGCCGTTGCGCTGGCGAGCGCCGCAAAGGCCGGCGGCATGGCGTGATGTGCGCGACGCGGGCGGGGTCGGGGCGATCTGCATCCAGCCGCCGTCCAATGGCGACCCCGGAGTCGGTCCCCTGCCGATGAGCGAGGACTGTCTGACGCTGAATATCTGGACGCCGGAGGCCCCTGCGGCGGGGCCGCTGCCAGTCATGGTCTGGATCCACGGCGGCGGGCTCAACAACGGCTCGGGCACGGCGGCGGTGTATGACGGGACCAAGCTGGCGAAGCGCGGCGTGGTGGTGGTGACGATCAACTATCGGCTGGGACGGCTGGGGTTCTTTGGTCACCCGGCGCTGACGGCTGAGGCCGGTGGCGAGGATCTGGTCGGCAATTACGGGCTGGCTGACGTCGTCGCCGCATTGGAATGGGTGCGGGACAATGCGACGGCGTTCTGCGGTAATCCGGGCAATGTCACGGTCTTCGGCGAGTCGGCCGGCGGCGTGATGGTGACGCGGCTGATGATCTCGGAGCCTGCGCGCGGGCTCTTCCATCGCGCGATTGTCCAGTCCGGCCTCGGCAGGGACCAAGGCACGGCGACGTTTCAAACGCTCGACGGGTCACCTTCCCTTGAGGACCGGGGCGTCGCCTTCGCGGTTGTGGCGGGGCTGCCGTCCGACGCATCGGCCGAACAGCTCCGGTCGGTTCCGGCCGAGCGCCTGCTGACGCCCGCGCCGAGCTTCTATGGCGGCGACCTGATGGTCATCGACGGCTCGGATGGCGGAGGGTTGATCGACGAAAACGTCGCCCCCGCCTTCGCCGCCGGTCTTGAAGCCGCCGTCCCGCTGATCATCGGCACCAACAGCGCCGAATTCTGGTGGACAAGGCCGTCGGATCTCAGCCCCTATGGCGCGCTGGACGACGGGATGTCGGAAGACCGGCGCGCCGCCTTCGTCGCGGCCTATGGCGGTGCGTCGGGCTATGACGCCCAAGTGCTGAGCGATCTGGTGTTCAACGAACCGGCGCGGCATCTGGCGCGGCTGCACGCCCGCAACGGTCATCCGACGTATCTGTACCGGTTCGATGTGGTGCCCGAGTCCAATCCCGAGCCCAGCGGGGGCGCCACCCACGCGTCGGAGCGGCCCTATGTGTTCGACACCCTGCACACGGTCGGGCGGCCGATGGGCGAGCGGGACGAACGGGCGGCGCAGGCCATGGCCGACTACTGGACGACCTTCGCGGCGAAGGGCGATCCGAACGGTGCCGGCCGACCGGCTTGGCCGGAGTTCGGCACCGAACGGGACCGGCTGCTGGAGTTCACCAACGACGGCCCGGTGGCCGGACCCATCCCCTTCGCCGAACGGCTGGACCTCGTCGAGGCCTGGTACGAACAGTCGCGGTAGCCTGTTCCATCGCCCGCCGGGAGCGGCGGATCCTAGTCACCGTAACCCTCGAACCTCTGCCCCTGGGCGAGGTTGCCGAATTTGGTCGTATTGGCGTCGAAGCTCAGCTTGATGGTGCCGATCGGGCCGTGGCGCTGTTTGCCGATGACGACCTCGGCCTGGTGCTCCAGACGGTCCATGTCCTCCTGCCATTGCAGGTGTTCGGGCGAGCCCTCGCGCGGTTCGGCGCGGCCCAGATAGTAGCTCTCGCGATAGACGAACATGACGCAGTCGGCGTCCTGCTCGATCGAGCCGGATTCCCGCAGGTCGGACAGTTGCGGTCGTTTGTCCTCGCGCTGTTCGACCTGACGCGACAGCTGCGACAGGGCCAGGATGGGCACGCTGAGTTCCTTGGCCAGGGCCTTCAGGGCGCCGGTGATCTCGGACACCTCCTGGACCCGGTTCTTCTGGCTGTTTCCCTCGCCGGTCGTGATCAGCTGCAGATAGTCGACGATGATCAGGTCCAGCCCGTGCTCCTGACGCTTGAGGCGGCGCGCGCGGGCGGCCAGTTTGGCGATCGACAGGCCACCGGTGGCGTCGATGAACAGTGGGGCCTCGCCGATCTCGACGGCGGCTTCGCGGATGCGGCTGAAGTCGGAGGCGTCGATCTCGCCCTTGCGCAGCTTGTCGGAGGACACGCCCGAGGCGTCGGCGAGGATACGCATGGCCAGCTGTTCGGCGCTCATTTCGAGCGAGTAGAAGGCCACCACCCCGCCGCTGACCGTCTTGCGGCCCTCGGGTGTGGGTTCCCAGCGGTGGTTGCGGGCGATGTTGAAGGCGATGTTGGTGGCCAGCGCCGTCTTGCCCATCGACGGGCGGCCGGCGAGGACCAGCAGGTCGGACGGGTGCAGGCCGCCCAGCTTGGCATCCAGATCGGTCAGGTGGGTGGCAAGGCCGGCCAGCTTGCCCTCGCGCTGATAGGCCTCGGCGGCCATCTGGACCGCCCCGCCCAAGGCCTGGGAGAAGCTGACGAAGCCCGACGACGGCTTGCCGGTCTCGGCCAAGGTGTAGAGCTGCTGTTCAGCGCTCTCGATCTGGTCGATGGCTGCGGTTTCCGGCTGCGGCGCCTCCCGGATGATCTCGCCGCCGATGCGAATCAGGTCGCGGCGCAGGGCCAGATCATAGACCACCCGGGCATAGTCGGGGGCGTTGGCGGCGGGCGGGGCCCGATCGACCAGATCGGCCAGATAGCGCAGGCCGCCGAACTCCTGGAACGCCGCGTCCAGCTTGAACCGCTCCATCAATATGGTCGGTTCGGCCAGCATGCCCTGACGGACGTGATCCTCGATCGCGTCATACAGGCGCTGGTGGAAGGGCTCGTGGAAATGGACGCCGCGCAGACGGTCTGACAGCCGCTCGAACACGGCGTTGTCGAACATGAGGGAGCCCAGAAGCGCCTGCTCGGCCTCCAGATTGTGGGGCATGGAGGGGATGGAACCGGAGTCCATCGGCGACGGAAATTGCACGGGGGCGAAGGCGTTCATTGGTTAATGTCTTACCCATGCGCGACGGCTGCGATACGTTCGGACGTGGTCGCGGCAGAGGGATAAGTCGGCGGCTCTGTGGACGCCCGGAAATTCCGTAGTCTGATCAGTTACGGCTCAGCTTGAGGGGCAGGGATGCCGCTCGGCCATCCATTCGCGCATCGCCTGGGTGACGCTGATATTGCGCCGCGCCGGGGGTATGGCGTTGAACCGGCCGAGGATGGCGCTGGGCGAGAAGGACACCTTGTCCGGCATACAGGTCGCGGGGCGGCGCCCGGCCTGCCGTGCGGCGACCTGTTCGGCCCGCACCGTCCGAACCGCACCCTCAAACTCCCGGATCAGTCGGCGCGTATCAGAGCGAAGCATCGCCGTGGGGTTCTGCGGAATGCGGGCCGCAGTGTTGAGGAACTCCTGCACCGGCATCGCCTCGACCGCCGTGGCGAACAGGGTGGCGGCAAGGCCGACGACGAGCGCGAGTTTCTTCATGGTCTGTCTCTCCGAAGGCCCAAGCTTGGCCCGAGATTTACGGCGAGACAACGGCGTCCGACGGCGCGGAGGATCGTTTCCGCGCCGTCGTACAAGTCACCAGTTGACGCTCAGCCGCCCATAGACGAAGCGGCCGTTGAAACCGAACGGCGAATAGTTCGAGAAGGCGAGCGCGCCGTTGGTGTTGATGGTGGCCGCCGTCCGGTCCGGATATTCGTCCGTCAGGTTGTTGACACCGATCGCCAGCGCCACGCGCTCGCTGAACTGATACCGCCCCTCGAAATCAAGCAGGATCTTGTCACCCGTGTTCACGTCGAAGTTCGGGTCGGTGTTGCTGAACGGATGCAGGACAGTGGAGAAACTCTGCACCTTGGCGGTCAGGCCCACGGGGCCGTCCAGAAGGTCGGCGCTGAAAACGATCTTCTCCTTGGGTGTGCCTTCCTCGAACGTCAGCACATTGATCCGGTTGAACAGGCTCGGAGGCGCGGGGATCGGGACGCCGACGGGAATGGCCGGCACGCGCGTGACGTCGGTGGAGTTCAGGTTGGCCGCGACGGTGAAGTCTATCCGACCGGTGTCGCTGTAGTCGTGGCGATACCGGCCCACGATATCGACACCCTCGGTCGTGGTGTCCACACCGTTGATGAAGAAGCGACCGCCGCCGACCGAACCGCCCGATCCTGGCGGGTTCAGCAGATTGAAGATGGCGACAGACGTGGCGCTGCCGGTCGGGGTACCGAGCAGGTTTTCCGACAGCACGATGCGGTCGGTGATCTCGATCTGGTAGGCATCGACGGTCAGTTCGAACGGCCCCTTCTGGAAGACCAGGCCGAAGGAATAGTTGATCGACTCCTCCGGCTCCAGCGGGCGGGCCCCCAGGTTCTGGGCGATCGGATTGGTCGCCGGGAAGGTTGTCACCTCGACCGGGGTGCTGACGCCGGCGATGACGATGAAATTGATCGCCGTGGCGGTGAAGTGGGACTGCTGCAGGCTGGGCGCCCGGAAACCGGTGGAGACCGCGCCGCGCAGGGCGAAGCTGTCGGTGAAGTCATAGCGCCCGGCGATCTTGCCGGTCGTGGTGTTTCCGAAGTCGGAGAAATCCTCGAACCGGACGGCCCCGTTGACGTTGAACCGTTCGGTCACCTGGGCGTCGAGGTCGAGATACAGACCGAAGGAGTTGCGGTTCTCGTCCACCTCGTTGGATGGGCGGAAACCGATGAAACCCTGAGAACCGGCCCCGGCACCGGGGCGCCCCGGTCGAAACTGGTAGGAGGCCAGTTCGCCCGCGAATATCTCATAGTGTTCGCGGCGGGCCTCGGCCCCGAAGGCGACGTTCAGGGGTTCGAACAGGCCGATGTCGTAGCGCCGGACGAAATCCAGTCCCAGCACGAACTGGTCGTAGGCGACGCCGCCCGCATCGAAACTGGTCGGCGAACCAGGGACGAGGGAGCCGTTGATCGAGTTCTCGACCCGAAAGGCGATCTCGTTGCGACCGTAGACCAGGTTCAGGTCCATGTCGAAACCGGCGACCTGGCCTCGCAGACCGCCGGCGGCGGTGAAGTCATCGACGGTCGGGGCGATCAGGGGCAGGAAGCCGTCGGGATAGACGAGCGGGTCGTTGTTGGCATTGTTGAAAGTTCTCGGCGTGGCCGCGCTTTCGGACTCGCGCCGCTGATAGCCGGTGAAACCGTACAGTTCGAGGCCGTTGCTCAACGGCACGCCGGCATTCAGATAGATCGTGGCGTCGGTGGTCTCCGGATCACCATAGCGGCTGGTGATGCGGGCGGGGCGCGGCGACAGACGGGGATCGAGGTCGCCCCGGCTGGTGGGGTTCCGGTCCCGGTACTCGGCCGAGACGGTCAGGAAGCCCTCGTCGCCCAGCGGCAGACCCTGCCACCCGGCGACGGTGAAGGTCTGGCCGTCTTCTTCGGTTCGTCCCTCCGGGATGCGGGCGGTGGCGAACTCGGTGAAATACTGGCCGAGGGTCGTCGTCATTCCGCCGCCGCTGCGGGCTTCACGCAGGCGCAGGTTGATGACCCCGGCGATGGCGTCCGAGCCGTACTGGGCCGAGGCGCCTTCGCGCAGGACTTCAACCCGGTCGATGGCGATTGAGGGGATGGCGTTCAGGTCGACAGCTGCGGAGCCCCGCCCGATCGAGCCGTTGACGTTGACCAGGGCCGAGGTGTGCCTGCGGATTCCGTTGAGCAGCACCAGGGTCTGGTCCGGGGCCAGGCCTCGCAAGGTGGCGGGCCGCACGGTATCGGTTCCGTCGGTGATCGACGGTCGGGAGAAGCTGATCGACGGCGCGAGGCTGGACAGGGCTTGGGCCAGTTCGGTCGAACCCTGGCGTTGAAGGGTCTCGGCGGAGATCACATCCACCGGCGCGATAGTGTCCAGCCGCGTGCGACCGGCGACGCGGGTGCCGGTGACGACGACTTCGTCGATCTCCGTCGTGTCGGGTTGTTGCGCCGATGCCGTCTGCGCTGAAGCAACCAGCGGAAAGGCCAGCAAGGCTCCGGCGGATGCGAAAGCGAGCCACGTCGCTCGTCTGGAAAAAATGTGCATGTTCGACCCCCGTCGCAAAATGATAATCCATGCTGGGGGGCAATATCGTTTCGGTCAAGCACGGTTAATTCACCGAAGGCTGACGATAGGGTTCCGGAAATGGAAAGAGGGCACGCCCGGCTGGGCGCGCCCTCTTCCATTCTTGGCCGGTTGGCTTTGGTTCAGGCTTCCGAACCGAGGCCGTCCTGCTGGCCGGCACCGCCGGCGACCATGTCCTTGGCCTGTTCGAGGGCCAGTTCGCGGTCCTCGTCATAGGCGGCCTTGATCACGTCCTCGCCCTTGGCCTGACGCTCGGCTTCGTCGGCCGAACGGGCGATGTTGATCTTGACGGTGGCCGTGACCTCGGCATGCAGGCGAACCAGCACTTCGTGGACGCCCAGAGTCTTGATCGGGGTGTTGAGCACGATCTGGCTGCGCTCGACCTTGCCGCCTTCGGCCACGACGGCCTCGACGACGTCGCGGGCGGCCACCGATCCGTACAACTGGCCCGTCTCACCGGCCTGCCGGATCATGATATAGGTCTGGCCGTCGATCTTGGAGCCGATCGAACCGGCGTCGGCCTTGTTCTTCTCGTTGCGGGCCTCGATGGCGACGCGGTCGAGTTCGAACGCCTTCAGATTCGCCGACGTGGCCCGACGGGCCTTGTCGCGCGGCAGAAGGAAGTTGCGGGCGAAGCCGTCCTTGACGGACACGACATCGCCGATGGCGCCGAGATTATCGACGCGCTCGAGCAGAACGACCTTCATCTTATTTCACCACATAGGGCAGGAGGGCCAGATAGCGGGCGCGCTTGATGGCCTTGGCCAGTTCGCGCTGCTTGATCTGGGAAACGGCCGTGATGCGCGATGGGACGATCTTGCCGCGTTCGCTGATGTAGCGTTGCAGCAGTTTGACGTCCTTGTAGTCGATCTTCGGAGCGCCTTCGCCCGTGAACGGGCAAACCTTGCGGCGACGATAGAAGGGACGGCGTCCGGCAGTGCCGGAGCCCGCCGGCGCGCCCGGCGACGGAGCGCCAGAGCCGGTGGTGGTGTCGGTCATGTTCCGGGGTCCTTAAAAGGTGGCTTCGGCGGCGGCGTCGTCACGCGGCGTGCGCTCACGCTCACGTTCGCGCTCGCGTTCGCGGCGGGCCAGCAGGGGCGAAAGTTCCAGGTCGAGTTCCTCGACGCGGACGGTCAGCCAGCGAAGGACGTCTTCGTTGATCGACAGCTGACGTTCCACTTCGGCCATGGCGGCGGGCGGGCAGTCGACGGCGAGCAGCGAATAGTGCGCCTT
>JBBQTX010000062.1:0-9316 GCA_038234475.1 Caulobacterales bacterium
CGGTTTTCAGTGTCAAGCGGTTCTTCGTGAAGAACTTTCTTTTCACCGTCGCCGCTTTCGGAGGAAACCTCCTGGGGCGGCGGGAGCGGCGTCTCTAAAGAGGCGCGAACCCGGAGTCAACCAATCCTTCAGACGTTCCACATCGTTCTGAACCGGAGTTCTTCAGGACGCAGAAGGCTCGTCGGGGAAGCGATAGCGTCCCCTCGGGGCAGTCCGACGATTCGATCGAAGGCGCGGAACCTAACCGAACCGCCTTAAGGAAGCAACACACCGAAGCGTTTTTCTTCCCGGGGGCTGGCGGCGGACTTTCGTCTCTGCAGCCCCGGCGGCCAGCGCGTTTTCGAGCGAGGCGGCGATATACGCAGCGGCGTTTTGGTCCGCAACCGGATTCCGACGGAATCGCGAACTTTCTCGCGGATTGGCGGTCGCTGGCGGCCCCGCCTCAACCCGCTGCGATATAGGTGCGCAGGGCCTCGGCCTCCTGAGTGGCTTCGGCGATCTGGCATTTCACCACGTCGCCGATCGAGATCACACCGACCAGCCGACCGTCGCGCAGGACCGGCAGATGGCGGATCCGGCGATCGGTCATGCGCCCCATCAATATGGCGACCGTCTCGCCCGGGTCGGCGAAGACCACCTCCGGGCTCATGAAGTCAGAGACCGGCCGGTCCAGCGCCGCGACGCCGTCGCGCGCCACGGCCTTGACCACGTCGCGCTCGGACAGGACACCAACCACCCGGTCATTGTCGCAGACGATCAACGCGCCGACGCGGCGCCGATCCAGTTCGCCACAGGCCTCGGTCAGCGGAAGATCGGGCCGGATGGCGTAAACGGCGTCTCCCTTGTCCTTGAGAATTTCGGCGACCAGCATCGCGGATCCTCCCTCTCTTCATATAGACTGCGGCCGCAGATGGACCGCTTTCAGACCTCAGGGTCGCGCAGATCGGACGCGGAATCAAATGCCTCGCGCGGTTTGCCGCCCAGCAGCCTCCATGGGCCTATCAGCACCGCGCCGGCCACGAAGCCAAAGGCATGGGCCTCCCATGCGACGCTGGCGCCCCCCGCCCCTGGCGCGAGACCAATCAGTCCGGCCGCTGCGTTGACGCCCATGATCGCGGCCGACGTCATCAGGAACCGCCGATCATGGAGCGGCGTCAGTCGCCCGTCCCGACGGCCCAGCATCCGGATCGCGGCTCCCATAAGGCCAAAGACCGCGCCGGAAGCCCCGACGAGCGCATCGAAACTGTCGGGGTGGACGAGAGCGTAGCCCACGGTCGCCAGCACGCCGCAAGTCACATAGAACAGCAGGAAGGAGACGGTGCCGATCGGGCCGGGCAATTGGCGGGCGACGGGCGGAGCGAAAGCCAGCGCCGCGACGGCGTTCATCGCTACGTGCGCCCAGCCGCCGTGCACGAACATGGAGGAGACCAGGCCGGGCCACCATCCCTGCCCGTCCCAAAGCGAGGACGGGCGAAAGGCGAAAGACAGTCCCCCGTCCGGAAGCCGGACCTGAAGCCAGTACAGGACCGGCATCGAGGCGGCCGTCAGCACCGCGACGAGCGGAGCGTTCAGGATTCGTTCGGGCGGCTGGTGGGTCAGGGTCGGAACTCCGATGGGCGGCGACGCGTCGGGTCGGCACTGAATGTCATCATGGCAAGCGCTTCTTAATAACCATGACCCAGATTGGCACGCAGGGGCCTTGCTGGCCCGTAAACCATGTTTGGGTGCATTGCCGCCATGACCAACCGGATTCAGATCGCCGCGACCGTCCTCGGCCTTGCCGCCCTCGCCGCGCCCGCTCTGGCGGCGGCGCAGTCGGCCGGGTCGTCGGGGCCCTCCGGAGCGGGCTCATACCAGTCAGGCTATGGCGGTGCGCGCTACGCCACCTCCAGGCCCCAGACCGGATCGACACGCGACCAGAACGGCAATCGGCTGATCGTCAACGGCATCATCGAGGCCGGTGCCAGCAGCTATTCCAGCGCCACCGGCGGCGTCTCATCCAGATATTCGGGCGTGGGCGGGTCCGGCGGATCGACGATCGGCGGCTCTTCGGCGATCGGCAACAGCCTGAACGTGGTCGTCCAAGGCAATCATAACACGGTCATCGTGACTTCCAGTCAGGTCAACAACGGCAATGTAACCGCCGGAACCAACCTGACCGGTGCGCCGAGGGGACAATGACAGCCAGCCCGCTTCCCCGTAGCGCACGCGCCGTCGGTGCCGTCTGCGCGGTCGCCGCCTTGCTCGGCGGCTGCATCTCGACGTCGGCGGGGCCGCGGGGGCTCTATGCGACCCCGATCGGCAATGCGCCGGTCACCGCCAACCCCACGCCTTATTCAGCGGCCCTGTACTGTATGGCGGACTATGCCCGACGCTACGATCTGCCGTCGCCCCGCATCGCGGTCGGCCGGATCGCCGACTATACGGGTACGGTGTCGGCTGACGGGGGCCGACAGGTCACCGGCGGGGCCTCGCTGATGGCGACTACAGCCCTGGCCAAGTCCGGTGCCCGTATCGTCGAGCGCTACGACACCTCCGTCTCCGAACTCGAGCTTCGTTACGCCAACAACAAGCTGATCGGCGACGAAGTTCCGGGCGGCGGCGCCGACACCCAGTATCGCCGGATCATGGCCGGTCAGGTCGCGGGGTCCGACTTCTACATCATCGGCGGCATCACCGAGGTGAACTACAATATCCGCTCGGCGGGCGCAGACTTGGCCGGGGGTGAGGCCGCCAGCCAGACCCCGCTGTCGATCGCCATCTCAGGCAAGGTCTATGTGATGAACATCGCCATCGACCTGCGGCTGGTGCAGACCACGACCCTCGAAGTGGTCGATGTCGTCTCTTACCAAAAGCAGATCATAGGGCGTGAAATCTCGGCCGGCGTGTTTGACTTCCTCAACGGCAATGTCTTCGACATCTCGGCCGGAGAAGGCGGGCTGGAGCCGGTGCAACTGGCGGTGCGCGCCCTGATCGAACGGGCGACGGTAGAATTCATGGCCAACCTCTACGGCGCGCCTGGACCCGAGGTCTGCCTGACGGCGGGTCCCGATCCTCTCGGCGGCACGGTCGGCCCGACCGGCGGCTATTATCCAGCCTACCCAAACACGGGAACGAACAATGGCGAAACTCGCGCGGATCCGGCTCGCTGGCACGATCGCCGCGACGGTGCTGTGCGCCGCAGCCGCTACTGAGGCGTCGGCGCAGGACGGCACCATCATCCTGAACGAACAGCTGCAGCTGGGCGACGTCTTCGCACATCAGACGCTGAACGTGGTCGATGCGCAGGAGCAGGTGACGGTTGACACCTCCGCCCAAGGCAATTCCGCATCTGGCGCGGTCCAGAACGCCTCGATCACCGTCCAGTCCGATCAGACGATGCAGGGCGATTCGGTGGCGACCACAGAGATCACGCTTGGCGGCGACACCTATGGCGTCGTCAACGCCACCACCCAGGCCGGCGGCAACTATCTGGCGGTCAGCGCCTACAACGCCGGCCTGACGCTGGACGCGACCCAGACCACCGACGACGGCCTGATCGGCGCCTCCACCGAAGTGGGCGGCGACACCGCCCGCCTCCACGGCGGCGCAGCGATCGGGGCCTCGGCCATCTCCAACACCGTCGCCCTCTATGGCGAGGGCTCGGTCGTGAGCGGGATCATCGACCAGTCCTCTTCCGCGATCGTCCGTTCGTTCGGCCGCATTGAAAGCCAATACATCCCGGCCGAGGCCAGCGTGACCAGCCAGGCCATCGCCAACGCCGTGGCGGTCAACAGCGTCCACACCTCCGGTCAGGACCTCAGCATCGTCCAGCGCTCGATCGGCCAGTTCATCGAATCCGAGGCCAGCGCCAACGCCGGCAACGCCTGGGACCTGGCCGCCCGCGCCCGGGCCACCGGCAATCAGGCCGTTCTGTACAATGAGGGCGGCTCGGTCGTGACGGCCTCAGACCAACGGAACTCGAGCTTCATCCGCGCCGATGCCCTCACCACCGCCTATGACTACGGTCGGGCCGAAGCCTACGCGCGCGGTGCCGCAAACGAGCTATCGGTGGGAAATAACGACATCTATGTCGAGATCGACAACACCCAGTTCAACACCGGAGGCGTGGACGTCGCCGCGACCTTCTCGGGTACCAACGGCTACGACGTCGCGGTCGGTGCCGACGCCGTCGGCAACAGCGTCACCGGCTATGCCTGTTCCGAATGCGAAGGTTATCTTGTAGCCCGGAATACCCAGACCAACACGGGTGGTGTCTCGGCGGTCGCAAGCACAACCGTCGCGGGTTCAAGCCGCTCGGTCATCTCCGGCGCCAACGCGGTCGGAAATTCCGCCAGCTTCTACGTCTCACGGCCCGGAAATTAACATTCGGTAACTTGAGCTTGGCCGCGCAGTCGCCGAAGGATTGCATGGGGCGTCGGCGATAGATGTATCGCGGTCCTTACCTGTTGTCCGGCGCGGCCCCGTCACCGGAGCGATCGCGCCTTTCGGAAAGAGACCGAGAATGCGCTCAGCCCGCCTGTTTCTGCTCGCCGCGGCGTCCGTCGCTGTCCTGACAGCCGCCGCCCCGGCTATGGCCCAGGTCCAACCGTCTGACCCCTGGGCCCAGGCGACGAGCGACATCCCGGCCGATTCCAATGTGCGCTTCGGCACCCTGCCCAACGGCATGCAGTACGCGGTTCTGCGCAACGCGACCCCCCCGGGGCAGGCATCCCTGCGCATGCGGATCGACGCGGGCTCCCTGATGGAAGACGAGGACCAGTTGGGTCTGGCGCATTTCATGGAGCATATGGCGTTCAACGGGACGACCAACATCCCCGAAAACGAACTGCTGCGAATCCTGGAGCGATTGGGTCTGGCCTTCGGCGCCGATACCAATGCCGCAACCGGTTTCGACCAGACCTTCTACCAGCTGGAACTGCCGCGCACGAACGACGAGACCGTCGATGCCGCCCTGCGGATCATGCGCGAACAAGTGTCCGAGGCCCTTATGGACGCCGCAGCCGTCGACGCCGAGCGTGGTGTCATCGAGGGCGAGGAGCGCACCCGCAACACGCCGGGCCTGCGCTCGGCCAAGGCTCAGCTGGCCCTGCTGGCCCCCGGCCAGCGCCTGTCCAACCGGTTCCCGATCGGCGACCTGAACATCATCCGTACAGCCCCGCGCCAGAGGTTCGTGGACTTCTACAACGCCTACTACCGCCCGAACCGGGCGACCTTCATCGCCGTCGGCGACTTCGACGTCGATGTCATGGAGGCCAAGATTCGCGCGGCGTTCGAAAGCTGGCAGCCGAAGGGTGCCGAGGGCCCTGAACCCGATCTGGGCAAGATCGTCCAGCGCGGCCCCCAGACCAGCATTCTGGTGGAACCGGGCATCCAGTCGTCGATCCAGCTGAACTGGGTGCGTGACCCGGACCTGGACCCGGATACGGTCGCCGAGCGTCGCTCGAACCTTGTCCGCAACCTCGGGCTGGCGGTTCTGAACCGCCGGCTCGGTGAGATCTCGCGTCAGGAGAACGCGCCCTTCATCGGTGCCGGCGCGGCCAGCTCAAACATTGTGGACAGCCTTGAGATCGGCGGCATCAACGCCAACTTCAATCCCGGCGGCTGGAAGCGCGCGCTTGAGACCATCGAGCAGGAACAGCGTAAACTGGTCCAGTACGGTGCCACGGACGCCGAACTTCAGCGCGAGATCACCGATACTCGCACGGCACTTGAGAACGCGGCCAATGCCGCCGCGACCCGCACTACGCCGGGCCTGGTCAACCGCCTGCTGACTGCAGCGAATGATCGCTCTGTCTTCACCACGCCCGCCACGAACCTTGCCCTGTTCAACCAGGCGGTCGACGGCCTGACGGCGGCCCAGGTGAACAGCGTCCTGCCGCCGGTGTTCGAAGGGCAGGGTCCGGTGATCCTGGTCATCAGCCCGATCGACATCGAAGGCGGTGCCGACGCCGTCACCGCCGCCTTGGCCGCCTCGCGTCAGGTACCGGTTGCGGCCCCGGCCGCCCGGGCCCAGCTCGACTGGCCCTATGCCAACTTCGGTACCCCGACGGCACCCACGGGCCGGACCGAGCTGGCCGCCGTCGGAGCCACGGTCGTCAGCTTCCCGAACGGCGTACGCCTGACGGTCAAGCCGACCAACTTCCGCGACGAGCAGATCCTGGTCAGCATTCGCACCGGCATCGGCGAACTCTCCCTGCCGACCGACCGCTCGTCCCCGCTGGCGCTGGCCGGTTTCGTGTTCCAACCGGGTGGACTGGGCAAGCTGACAGCCGACGAAATCAACCGCGTGCTGAGCGGCCGCATCTACAGCGTCGGCTTCGCCGCTGATGGAGACGCCTGGCAGCTGTCGGGGGCGACCCGGCCGCAGGATCTGAATCTGCAGATGCAGGTGCTGGCCGCCTATCTGACGGACCCCGGCCTGCGACCCGCGCCGTTCCAGCAGATCCAGGCCTTGTTCCCGCAGATCATCGCCCAGCAGATGGCGACGCCGGGCGGTGCCTTCGCCCTGCAGTCCGGCGGCCTGCTGGCCAGCGGCGACAAGCGCGAATCGCTGCCGACGGCCGAAGAGGTCGCATCCTGGACGATCGACGAACTCCGCAACGGCGTGATCTCGGGTCTGGCCTCGGGTCCGATTGACGTGACAGTGGTCGGCGACGTGACCGTGGACGATGCGGTCACGGCCGTAGCCTCGACGTTTGGGGCCCTGCCCGCCCGGCCGCCTGCACCGCGACCCGCACCCGGTGCCACTGAGCGACGCTTTCCCGCCGCCACCCCCGAGGCTGTGGTCCTGAAGCACACCGGCCCCGGCGAGCAGGGTCTGGCCTACATCGCCTGGCCCACCACCGATGCGGTCGACGACCGCACCGAGGCCCGTACGGTTCAAATCCTGGGCGAAGTCATGGGGCTGCGCGCCAACGAGGAGATTCGCGAAAGGCTGGCCATTGCCTATTCCCCGGGCGTCGGCACCAGCAGCTCGGATACCTTCGCAGGTTACGGCTCAATCTTCGTCCAGGCCCTGACGCGTCCTGAAGCCTTCCCGGCCTTCTACGATGCGGTGAACGCGATCGTCGCCTCGTTGAGGGATACGCCGATCACGCAGGACGAGTTGAACCGCGCCCGCCTCCCGGAGGTCGAGCGGCTTAAGCGCACACAGGCCGGAAACGAATACTGGCTGAGCCAACTGTCCGGCGTGGCCGCCAACCCGGGCGACCTCGAGCAGATCCAGACCCACATCTCGGATCTGGAGGCGATCTCCGTGGCTGACATCCAGCGGGCGGCCCGTCAGTATCTGCGCGCTGACGCAGCCTGGCGCGGGGTCGCCACCTCTGACAACCCCGTCGCCCCGGCAGCGCAATAGGCGAAAAAATGGCCCCGGTCCTTTCGGATCGGGGCCAGTCTGCTTCTCAGGATCGCCGACGGAGTCGACAAGCACGAATCTACCGGCTCCAGGCTGACGCCCGGCTGAACGGCCCTGTTTACCCTACTGTCAGAAAACTCGCCCGCCGACGCCGCCGTCCAGGGTGATCGACGCGCCCGAGACCGCATAGCCGGCCTGTTCGACGACTTCCTCGCGGTATTCGGTATAGGTCTCCTCGCGGACCCAGATCAGAATCTTCACGCCCGCACCGTAGCGGCGCAGCAGCGAACGCTCGTTGCATTCCCGCTCGGCGCGTTGGGCCTTGCACTCGATCCGCCCGCCCCGCCCGTGCCACAGGGCCTCGCCCTTGCGGCATTCCATCGTCTCTCCATGGCCGAAGTCGATGTCGCCAGCGTACTCCGCCCAGGTGATCTGCAGCGAGGTCCCGGCCAGGCAGCGGTACAATTCGCCCTCGTAGTCGCCGTCCACGTCCCGGTCCGGGCGGACCTGCGAGGCCGGATGGGGCACATTGCGGTCGTCGATGCAGAAGGCGCGGATGACGACGCGCTTCTCCCACCGGCGGCGCGACTCGAACGGCACCCGAATGATCCGGCGAACGATCCCGCCTTCGACGTTCAGGCCGCTGATCGTGGTCGGATAGGGCTGGTCGACCGTGACATAGGCCGAACCGCCGCCGCTGACGAAGCCGCTTCCGCCAGCGCGGGCGTTGAGGCCGGCCCGCGCGCCCGCACTGGCGTTCGCATTGGCATTGGCGTTGACGTTCACATTGACGTTCAGATTTCCGCCTCCGCCGCAGCACGGCGGGGGCGGCGGGGTCTCACAACAGGGAGGTGGCGGCGGCGGTGGGGGCGGCGGCTCGCAGCATGGCGGAGGCGGCGGCGGGCAATTGTGCCCGCACTGGGCCGCAGCGGTCTCGGCAAAGGCCGTCAGGGCGATGAAACCCGCCAGGGCCGGCAGCCAGGTCATGATCCGCACCCGCATGGGCCGACCTCCAGATAAAATACGCGCGGACCCGACGGGACCGGACCGCTCCAGCCTGCATCAGAACCCCAAAAGCCTTTCGTTTCCGTTGCCTTTCGCCCGGCCCGTCCCTTGCTGCGGTCGGGCGAAAGGCGAAGGCGATGTTTCAACCTGACACGCAATTCCTGATCGACCACTGGACCGGACTGTCCCGCCGGGCCGGCGCGCGCGGCGGGATTCCGGCGCGAGCGGCGCTGGAGCCGGACGCTCTGGGCGTTCGTCTGCCCCGCGCCTTCATCGCCGAACGCGCGGGCGAGGACGCGATCATTCGGCTGGCGGGCGGGTGGATCGAGGCCTTGCATGGCGGGCTGCTGAAGAACCACGCCTTCCTGTCCCTGTGGCGCATGGCCTCGCGGCCGCTGGTGGCCACCGCCCTGACCCAGACCATTCGCGAAGGACGGCCGGTCGTCATCGCCGCACTGGCCGGGGCGCTGGCCGCTCAGGTCGAGGTCGTGTTGGTCCCGTTGCGCGGCCCGTCGGGTGGCGCGGACCGGGTTCTCGGACTCTATTCTCCGGTCGTCACCCTAACGCTCGCGGCCGACGAGCAGCGCCTGCTGACCGCGCGGGTGTCGATCAGCGTCGGAGAGGTCGCGCGCCCACACCTCAGCCTCGCGGCCGTCGGCGGCCGACGGGTCGCGTGAGCCGGGAAGCATCCGACGAACAGCGCTTCGTCGTAAAGCTTGAACACGACTGTCGCGTTTCACCTGTAATAACTGGCCGCTGAAGGACCTTGGGGGTCAAAAAATGTTGAAGATGATCAAACGGCTGACCTGCCGTCATTCATACATGTGGTCCGAACGCCGTAAGCAGGACGTCTGCTACAACTGCGCTCGTGTGCGCCTCGCGTCCGAAACCGCCGAGGGATCCCCGGTGATGCTGGACGCCACGATCGAGCCGGAAAGGGAACACACCTAG
>JBBQTX010000063.1:0-9307 GCA_038234475.1 Caulobacterales bacterium
CGAGTTCACGATGCCAGCCCGACCGTTCCTCGGTGCCGATGCTGACGACCGGATCGATATCACGCGCCTGGTGCAGGACTTCGCGCGGCAGGCGGCCAACGCGGGTTAGGCCGCCAAATGGGATGGGTCCCGGTGTAGGTCGGCTCATGTCACTTTTCCAGCGACATTCTCTAGCGTCAACGTCAATCTCTAAAAGCGTCTCTACCGACACGACACCCGGCAACACCGGGGCGGTGCCTCAGCCGTGAGACTCGACGTAGGCTTCCGGGTCCTTGTTGACCGGCCTGATCCCGGTGATGTGTTCCGCCTCGAAGGCGGCGAACCGGACCGCCAGGGCGTGGCGCGACTCCAGCGAGGCGTTGCGGCGGAAGTCGGTCAGCCCCTGCCGTTCTTCCTCACCCATGTGTTTCGAGTTGACCACGTTGGCCTTGCCGACGGCCTCGATCCACGCGTTCGTGCCGACCTTGTGCTGTTCTACGGCCCTAACGGCGTCGCGCAGCTTGTTGTGGTCCTCGATGGCGTCGATGGTCTCGGGACCTGCATCTTCGCCCTCGGCGTCGTTGGCGGCCTCGCCGACCTTCATCAACTCCGGATAGAAGAATCGCTCCTCGGCCTCGGCGTGCACGTCGAGAAAGGAGGATAGACGGCCCCAGACCTTGGCAAGCGCGTCTGTGTCTTTCGGATCGACCTGCTCGAGGATGGCGAACAGCCGACGCTGCTCGGCGTGGTCGTCGAGGATGAGCTGGGTGATGTCCATGGGCGGGGTCCGGGCGCAAGCGTTGCGGTTCGCCTGGCCTAACCCTGACGTTCCCAGGCCGTTCCGCCTCAGCCCGCGTATTTCTCCATATCCTCGTCCGAGATGTCCTCGTTCGAATAGACGTTCTGGACATCGTCCTCGGCGTCGAGCGCATCGAACAGCTTCATCAGCGTGCCGACGGCCTCGCCGGTGACGGGCACCTCGGATTGCGGGCGCCAGACCAGGGCGGTGGACCGGGCGTCGCCGAGGATTTTCGACAGGGCCTCGGCCACTTCGTTGAGGTCCTCGAAGGTCGTCCAGATGGTGTGGCCCGGCGCGTCCTCATAGATGTCCGGCTTGACCAGATCGCTCTCGACGTCCTGGGCGCCCGCCTCGATGGCGGCCTCCATGACGGCGTCCTCGGTGCCCGCCTCGGCCTTGTAGATGATCTGGCCGACCTTGTTCCACATGAAGGCCACCGAGTTCATTTCGCCCAGCGCCCCGCCGTTCTTGGTGAAGCACGAACGGATATTGGAATTGGCGCGGTTGCGGTTGTCGGTCAGGGCCTCGACGATGATGCCGACGCCACCCGGGCCGCGGCCCTCGTAGCGGACCTCTTCCATCGTATCGACGTCGCCGCCCGCAGCCTTGTTGATGGCCCGCTGGATCACATCGCGCGGCAGGCTTTCGGCCTTGGCGTTGTTCACGGCCAGACGTAGGCGCGGGTTCATGGCGATGTCGGGCATGCCCAGCTTGGCGGCCACGGTGATATCGCGCGACAGTTTGGAGAACAGCTTGGAGCGCACCGCGTCGGCGCGTCCCTTGCGGTGCATGATGTTCTTGTATTTGGAATGGCCGGCCATGAAGCTCTCTTGGTGTTGGCTATCACGCGCCCCCGGTTCGATCTTCGAGCGGACCGGGGACAGGCTGTGCGGTCGCTCGGGCACCGACCTGCACGGGTGATCCGCGCCTCTAGCGCAAGCCGCGTGCGGTGTCACGGTTTCGGAACCGCGAGGCTTCGCAGGCATTCCCCCGCCGACCCCTTCCGGAGCCTGACGATGACCGCCGAAGACGCCATCTACGACGCCGACCTCTATGCCGACGACGATCTGGACGACGCCGATATCGTGGAATGGTACGAGACCCGCCCGGTTCAGGTCTCGACCGCCGTCGCCACCGGCTCGCTGGTCGCCATGTTCACCCTTGGGGTCCTGACCGCCGTCGGCGCCCTGTTCCTGATGGGTCGGCTGGACGACTGACGGCCGGGAGGCATCAGCCCCCGAACTGGGCGAAATTCCGGGTGTCGCCGGATCGACCCTGCAACAGTTCATGCCCGCTGGCCTTCAGGCCGAGCGATGAGACGACGAGGTCCTGCAGGGCCTCGCACTCCCCGTCGTCCTGCAGCAGGGGCCGCAGGTCGTGTCCGCCCTCGCCGAACAGGCACAGTCGCAACTGGCCGCGCGCGGTGACCCTCAGCCGGTTGCAACCGTCGCAGAACCCCGGCGCATAGGGGGCGATCAGGCCGATCGCTCCGGCATGGCCCGGACGCCGATATTCGGTCGCTGGTCCGGCGTCGACGGCGCGCGGCTGGGCGACCCAGCCCTCGGCGGCCAGCCAGTCGTTCAGCACCCCGCCCCCCACGTGATGGTCGGCGAACCAGGCCGCATTGTCGGCGGTGCGCATCAGTTCGATGAAGCGCACCGTCACGGGCCGGTCGCGGACGAATTCGGCCCAGCTCGCGAACCCGGCCTCGGCCGTCTGGCGCAGCAGCACGGCATTGACCTTCACCGACGCGAAATCCAGCGCCAGCGCCCCCTCCAGGCCCGCGAGAACCTCGCCCAACCGGTCGTGGCCGGTGATACGGTGAAAGGTGTCCGGGTCGAGCGAGTCGATGCTGACGTTGACATGGGTCAGGCCGGCGTCACGCCATTCCGCGACATGGCGCTGAAGGTTCCAGCCGTTGGTCGTCACCGCCACCTTGCCGATGCCCGGCGCGGCGGCGACCCGGGCGACGATCTCGCCGAAGTCGCGGCGCACCGTGGGCTCGCCCCCGGTCAGCCGGACCTTGCCGAGACCGAGGCCGGAAAAGCCCGCCGCCAGCCGGCCGATCTCATCCACCGTCAGGAAGCTCTGTGGGCCGGTCTTTTTCCACCCGTCCGGCAGGCAGTAGGTGCAGCGGAAATTGCAGACGTCGGTGACCGACAGGCGCAGATAGTGGAAGCGGCGGCCGAACCGGTCGGCGGCGACGGGCGGTTGACGCTCCATGTCAGGCTCCCCCCGTTTCGCTCATGCCGACCCGATCGATGACCTCTCGGCTGGTCGCGCGCAACTGCAATCGAGCGGTCATTCAGGTGAACACCAGTTTCGCGCCGGCCACGGTCAGCACCACACCCAGCGCCTGCAGCAACTGTTTGCGCGGCAGGCACGAGACTCCCAGCCAGGTTCCCAGCACGGCACCGCAAGCGACGGCGGCGACGAGGATCGGCAGTTCCGGTGGCAGGCTTTTCAGGCTGGAAACGCTGCCGGCCAGTCCGGACAGGGAGTTGGCCACGATGAAGACGGCGGCCACGCCCGAGGTCTTGCGCGGCTCCTGCCAGCCGAACAGCAGGATCAGGGGGCTCAGGAAGATACCACCGCCGGTGCCGGTCAGGCCGGCCAGCAGGCCGATCGCCGCCCCGGCCGGAAGCGTGACCCGCAATGGGGGCGACGTCGGCGCGCGGTCGACCGCCTTCGTCGTGGGAAACAGGAAGGTCAGAGCCGCGGCCCACAGCACAAGGCCGACCAGCGGCCGGTAGACTTCGCCGGGCAGCTCGATCCGCCCGCCGACGAAGGCCATGGGCACGGCCGTGACGGCGAAGGCCAGCAGCAGGCGGGCGTCGAACTGGCCGGCGCGGATGTATCGAACCGAGGCGAAGCCGGCGACCACGAGGTTCAGCACCAGCGCCGTCGGCTTCATGACCGTCGCAGGCACGGCGAACAGGGCCATGATCGCCAGATAGGCCGAGGCTCCGCCGTGGCCGACGGCGGTGTAGAGGACGGCCGCCAGACCCATCAGCCCGGCGATGGCGAGAAGGATCTCAGGTTCCATGGCTCAACGAAATCGGGTGGATGGGGATCGGACGCCGGACCAGTTCGCCCCCGTCGTCCGAACGGTTGCCGAAGACCGCTCAAAGGTCCAGCACCTCGACCGCCTCCCCGGCCCCGGCGCCGGCCTGACCCGCGCGGCGACGGATCAGCACTTCGGCTTCGGCCAGGGCCTTCTGCGAGCCGGAGTCCTGATTGGCGATCGCGGCGACGGCCGGGCCGTGCCGGCGACCGCGATAGAAGGTCTCCCTGTCTCCGGTCGCCTCGAGCGGTTCAGCCAGCGGGGTGGTCCGCCATGCCAGGGCGTCCATCGGCTCCAGTCCGCCCAGACCCGCCAGCAAGGGCGCGAGCAGCAGGCGCGCGGTCACCATGGCCGAGGTCGGATTGCCGGGCAGGCCCAGAACGATCCGGCCACGCGCCCGTCCCGCCCAGACGGGTTTACCGGGCTTGATCGCGACCTTCGAGAACACCAGCTCCAGATCGGCGGCGTCGAACATGGCCCGGGCGAAATCCTTCTCGCCGACCGAGGCCCCGCCCGTGACCACGATCACATCCGCCAGACCGAGCGCCTCGTCGGCGGCGGCGCGCAGGTCGCCGGGCGCATCGGCCAAGCGACGGCGGCCGACGACCTCCGCGCCCCAGGTCGCGGCCATGGCCATGACGCCGAAGGAGACGCTGTCAGGGATCGCTCCCGGCGTGCCGGCCGCCGCGCCGGGTTCCGCCAGTTCGTCGCCGGTGCTCAGCACCATGACCTTCGGGCGGCGTATGACCTGAAGCTGCGCCAGGTCCGCCGCCGCCGCCGCCACGATCGACCGGGGGTTCAGCCGCACTCCGGACTCCAGCAGCACATCGCCGGCGCGGAAGTCCGATCCGGCGGCGCGGATGAATCTCGGGCCGCCCGGCACCGCTTCGAACACGGCCCGGTCGCCATCGCGGCGCACCTGTTCCTGCATCACCACCCGGTCGGCTCCGGCCGGCACGGCCGCGCCGGTGAAGACGCGGGCGCAGTTGCCCGGCGGCAGGGGCGACGGCCCCGCCCGTCCCGGGAAGACGGTATCCACGACCGGCAGGCTGGCCGGGATCGTAGTCAGGTCGGCGTCGCGCACGGCATAGCCGTCCATGGTCGAGACGGGGGTCGCCGGGGCGTCGCTGCACGCGGTCACCGGCTCGGCCAGAACCCGCCCGAGCGCCGATGCGAGCGACACGGGCTCTCTGTCCAGCGGCCGGGCCAGTCCGACGATCCGCCCGACCGCAGTGTCGAAATCGATCATGTCGGCTCAGCCGCCGACCACGGCCCGGACTTGCCGCCGACCTTGCTGACCAGATGCACGTCAGCGATGCGCAGGGTTTTGTCGACGGCCTTGAGCATGTCGTAGAGGGTCAGACAGGCCAGGCTGACCGCCGTCAGGGCCTCCATCTCCACGCCCGTCGGGCCGGTGGTCCGCACCTCGGCCCGGACCCGATAGCCCGGAAGGGTCTCGTCCGGCTCGATCGTCACGGCGACCGCGCTGAGCGGCAGCGGGTGGCACAGGGGGATCAGTTCGGCCGTGCGCTTGGCCGCCATGACCCCGGCGATCTCGGCGGTGGTGATCACCGCCCCCTTCGGCGCCTTGCCGTCGCGGACCAGCGCCAGGGTGTCGGTCGCGCAGGTCAGCACCCCGGCCGCGACCGCGATCCGCAGGGTCGGGGCCTTGGCCGAGACATCGACCATCCGCGCCCGGCCCTGGGAGTCGAGATGGTTCAGTTCGGTCACGGGACCATGTCCCGGTAGCGCGGGATCAGGCCCGCCAGCGAACAGGGCCGGTAGCGGCTGTCGAGTTCGTCGCCCAACACCAGGTCCCAAGCGTCGCGGCAGGCCCCGGTCGAGCCCGGGACGCAGAAGACGAAGGTGTCCCCCGCCTGCCCGCCGAAGGCCCGCGACTGCAGCGTCGACAGCCCGACCGTGGTCCGGCTGGCTTGATGGAACAGGACGCTGAAGCCGTCCATCTCGCGGCCCAGCAACGGTCGTACCGCCTCGGGGGTCACGTCACGGGGCGAAAAGCCGGTGCCGCCGGTCGAGATCACGACGTCGACGTCCGGTCGGGCGATCCAGGCCTTCAGCACCGCCTGGATGGCGGCGACGTCGTCGGGGACGATGGCCTTGTCCGCCAGCAGATGGCCGGCCGCGGTCGCCCGCTGGGCCAGCAGGGCGCCGGATGTGTCGGTCGCCTCGTCGCGGGTGTCCGACACCGTCAGCACCGCGATGTTGAGCGGCAGGAAGGTCAGGGTCTCGTCGATTCCGGGCATCAGTCGCTCCATCGTTCGGTGTCGACGCGGTCGCCGTCGGCGGGTTCGATCCAGCGACCACCGCCGGGACCCTCTTCCCATTTCCAGAAGGCCGCCTCGGTTTTCAACCGATCCATCACCTGGTCGGCGGCGAGGAAGGCGCGGCGGCGGTGCGGGGCCGCCGCCGCCACGAAGACGATCGTCTCGCCCGGCAGCACCTCGCCGCAGCGATGCACGACCAGCAGGTCCGAGACCTCGAACCGGGCCGCGCCCGCCTCGGCGATGGTCTGCAGCGACCGTTCGGTCATGCCGGGATACCAGTCCAGCCGCAGCCGGGTCACCGGCTCGCCGGTGCGGGAGGTGCCGCGCGCAAGGCCGGTGAAGCTGACCACGGCCCCGTCGCCGGTCCGGCCGTGCAGGAAGGCCTCCAGCTCCAGCGGCGCCGACAGCGGGCCGGCGATCAGTCGGGTGACGGCGGGCATGGCTCAGCCTCCCGAGAAGATCGAGAAATAGGCGACCTCCTGCCCGGGCCGGACCGGCGTGTCCTCGGGGACGACGACGGCATCGACCGAGGCGCGGACGTCGGGCCGCAGCAGGGCTTCGGCGGCGCGGGTGTCGGTCGCGGCCAGAATCCGGCGCAGGTCGCCGACGGTGGCACCGCCCTCGGGCAGGGCCAGATGGCGTTCGGGCCCGAGCGCATCGGCGGGCCGGCCGAAGAACAGAATCCGGATCATGCCGCGGTCCGTGTGGTTGACCCCCGCCATACGTCGCCCCGCCGGTTCCGGCTACAGCCGATCAGGTCAGGGCCGAGACGACGTCGCGCAGCCGGTCCGGCAGGGGGGTGGGCCGCCGCGTCACCCGGTCGACGTAGACGTGGGCGAAATGGCCGGTCGCGGCGGCCTTGGCGTGACCCTTGACGAAGACGCCGGCGCGGTAGGTGACGCTGGAGGTGCCGATCTTCTCGACCGCGATCCCGACCTCGACCGGCTCGGGATAGCGGATCGGCGCATGGTAGCGGCAGCCGGATTCGACCACCAGGCCGATGATCGGCGACCCGGCCGGGTCCAGCGCCCCCATGTGGATCAGGTGGGAGTTGACCGCCGAATCGATGAACTCGTAGAATTTGGCGTTGTTGACATGGCCGTACTGGTCGTTGTCGTCCCACCGGGTGGTGATCGACTGCCAGGCCCTGAACTGGTCGCGTTCGGACATCGGTGCTCCCTTTTGCTCAGGCTCGGGCTTGGCGGACGCGCCGTCAAGCGCCTAGCCTGTGTTCATGATCCAGACCATCGCCGCCGTGCTGCGAGCCTCGGGCGCCGCCCGTCCCTATGCCGACAGTCGACCGCTCAGCCTCGAGACGGTGACGCTGGATCCGCCCGGCCGGGGCGAGGTTCTGGTGGCGGTCAAGGCGGCGGGGCTGTGCCATTCGGACCTCAGCGTCATCAACGGCGACCGGCCGCGGCCCCTGCCGATGGCGCTGGGACATGAGGCGGCGGGGGTGGTCGAGGCACTGGGGCCCGGGGTCGAGGATCTGGCGATCGGCGACCATGTCGTGATGGTGTTCATGCCGTCGTGCGGCCATTGCGATCCCTGCGCCGGAGGGCGGCCGGCACTGTGCGAGCCCGGGGCCGCCGCCAACGGCCGGGGCGAGCTGCTGACCGGCGGGCGACGCATCCATGCCGGGGGCGACGGGGCCCGGCCGCTGAACCACCATCTCGGCTGCTCGGCCTTCGCCGCCCATGCGGTGGTGGCGCGGCGGTCGCTGGTGAAGATCGACCGGGCGGTGGCCTTCGAGCACGCCGCCCTGTTCGGCTGCGCGGTGCTGACCGGGGTCGGGGCGGTGGTCAATACGGCCCAGGTCCGGGCGGGCCAGTCGGTGGTCGTCATCGGCCTCGGCGGGGTCGGGCTGGCCAGCGTGCTGGGGGCGCTGGCGGCCGGGGCCTCGCCGGTCGTGGCCGTCGATCTGAGCGAGGACAAGCTGACGCTGGCCCGCACGCTGGGGCCGGTCCACACCGTCGACGCCGCCGACCCCGACGCCGTCGAACAGGTGCGGCGCCACACCGGCGGGGGGGCCGACCATGCGTTCGAAATGGCCGGGGCGATCGCGGCGCTGGAGATGGCCTGGGCCATGACGCGGCGCGGCGGCACGACCGTCACCGCCGGCCTGCCGCCCCCCCACGCGGCGCTGGCCGTCAACGTCGTCTCGCTGGTGGCCGAGGAACGCACGCTGAAGGGCAGCTATATCGGCACCTGCGTGCCCGGCCGCGACATCCCCCGCTATGTCGCCCTGTTTAGGCAGGGGCGGCTGCCGGTCGACCGGCTGCTGAGCGGGGTGATCGCGCTGGACGGGATCAACGCCGCCTTCGACCGGCTGGCCGACGGGGTGGCGGTGCGGACGGTGGTGCGGTTCTGAACGGGCCTGTCACTGGCCGATGTTCCACGGATTGCCCGGCGGTGGACTGGGCATGACGGTGACGTCGTCCATCCCCGTCGCGACGGTCAGCAACCATTCCCGGGTCTCCGCCACCGAGTCATAGCCGGAATGCGACACGATCACCGCGATCCCGGCCTCGCGCAACTGCGCCTCGGCGGCGTGGATGCGGCGCAGCATCGCCATGTGGCGGTGCCGGATGCGCATGACGGTCTCGTAGTCCCGACGATGATATTCTTCCTTCAGCGGGCGGTCCGGGTCGTCGGTCCGGTCGGGGTCGAGGCGGAACCGCTCCACGACCGCGCTGCGGTCGTCGGTCAGCACGTCGAACAACTGCTGCAGGTCCATCGTCTCGACGGTCCGGCCCTTGCCGTGCGCCGACCGCGCGCCCAGCCGGGCATAGTTTTCGGCCAGCGCGGCCAGCGCCCGCGCATCGGCCCAGCGCCTCCCCCGCATGGCCCGCTCGGACGCCAGCGTCGCCTCTCTGGCCAGTGCCGCCGGATCGCCGCCGCAGGGGTCGGGGGCGGGGTCGGTCTCCACCGGCCCGACCGGACGCTGTTCGTCGGTCGCGGTCGGGAAGCGGGTGTGAGGGCGACGCTTCATGAGGGGCCTCCGGGCTGAAGCAGGCAGGGATGTGCGCTCTCCGGCCTCGCGGCTGAAAAGTTCGGGGAGGGCGCGGGGCGGCCGGGCCTCGCCCGGTGTGATTGATAGAGTTACCGTTTCGACGAAGCCTGACCTGGCCGCCCTTCCGATCCGCCCGTGAAACCACGGTCGGGAAGGGACGGCACCGC
>JBBQTX010000064.1:0-9100 GCA_038234475.1 Caulobacterales bacterium
GGATCTGCGCGACAGCGGTGCCGCGCGGCCGTTCGACGGGACACTGGAAGCTTGGCAGTACGCGCCACTCAAGGAGACAGAACGTGCGGCGCGTCTGGCGCTGGAGCGGATGCGGCCCTAGTCGCCACCGCCGCCGCCACCGCCATCAGAGCCGCCGTCGGACCCGCCGTCTTTGTTGTCGGATTGTTTGCCCTTTGAGCCGCCGCCATCGCCATCGGCAATGTAGGGCGAGCCGCCGTCCGAGCCCTCCTTCCGGCGGCTGCTCGCGCCCCGCGAGTCCAGACCGGCACCCAGCACACCGCCGATCACCACGCCCACGCCGATGCCCAGCGCCAGATTGTCCAGCGCGATCCCCAGCGCCGCACCGACGCCGACGCCCAACGCCAGCCCGACGCCGATGAAACTGCGGCCTTCCATGTCGCCCTCCCACGGACTGTGAAGATTTGTCAGCCTAGCATCGCGCGAGACGGAATCAGCGCCTAAATAGGGGACATGAGCACTCCCCGTACCGTCCGCGTCGCCATCATCGGTTCCGGCCCCGCCGGCTGGACCGCCGCCATCTATGCCGCCCGCGCCATGTTGAGCCCGGTGATCATCGCCGGCCTGCAGCCGGGCGGCCAGCTGACTATCACCACCGACGTCGAAAACTACCCCGGCTATGCCGATGTCATCCAGGGGCCCTGGTTGATGGACCAGATGCGCGCCCAGGCGGAACACGTCGGAACCGAGGTTATGGAGGACATCGTCGTTTCCGCCGACCTGTCGCAGCGGCCGTTCCGGCTGAAACTGGACAGCGGCGCCGAGCTGCTGGCCGAGACGGTGATCATCTCCACCGGAGCCCAGGCCAAATGGCTGGGCATCCCGAGCGAGGCGAAATACCAGGGCTTCGGCGTCTCGGCCTGCGCCACCTGCGACGGCTTCTTCTATCGCGGCAAGGACGTGATCGTGGTCGGCGGCGGCAATACCGCCGTTGAAGAGGCGCTGTTCCTGACCAAATTCGCGGCCAAGGTCACGGTCGTGCACCGCCGCGACGAATTCCGCGCCGAACGCATCCTGCAGGACCGGCTGTTTTCGAACCCCAAGGTCGAGGTGATCTGGGACAGCGCCGTCGACGAAATCCTCGGCGAGACCAACGCCATGGGCGGGGTCAACGTCACGGGGGCCAGGCTGAACAACGTCAAGACCGGCGAGATGCGCGAGATCGCCGCCGACGGTGTCTTCATCGCCATCGGCCACGCCCCGTCATCGGACCTGTTCACAGGCCAGTTGGAGATCAAGACCGGCGGTTATCTGGTGGTCAAGCCCGGTACCTCGGCCACGGCCATCGAGGGCGTCTGGGCGGCGGGCGACGTGACCGACGACATCTACCGCCAGGCGGTCACGGCCGCGGGCATGGGCTGTATGGCGGCGCTGGAAGCCGTGCGCTTCCTGGCCGAGGATGACCACAAGGCCGACGGTCACCCGATCAGCCACAAGGAGGCGGAGAAGATCGGGGTCTGGTGAACCCGGTCGACCGTTCAGCCAAACATCCGAAGGCCCGACGGCACCTCCCGCACCGGCTGGCCCCGGCGCAAATCCGGGGGCAGGTCCAGCCGGAAAAACGCCCTGTCTGCCATTGCGCTGCATCCCGGTCAGGGTCAGCGGGCGGGCCGGCCCAGTTCTTCCACCGGCATGGTGACCACGCCCGGCGTGGCGGTGACCACGAACTCGGCGTCGGGATCGGGCGGGACCGCGACCTCAAAGTTGGCGATGCGGGCATTGATGGTCGTGATCTCGGCGGCAGTAGGCTGGCGACGACCGCCCAGAGACGCCACCCCGACCACGCGGGTCTGGCCGTCGATCTCGACCGTGCGCATCGCCATCTCGCCGTCGGCGACCGCTTCGGCCAGCAAGGCGCGGTCGGCTCCGGTCTCGGTGAGCAGGGTCTTCGCCCGCGAGAAACGGGCCTCGTCGATCAGGGGTTCGCGCCCCGCATAGGCCTGCCGGAAGGCCGACGGCTCGCCGTAGATTCCCTTCCAGCGATAGAAGATGTGCGCCCCGATCTGGGTCAGCTTGTTCAGCGTCGGTGCCCACCACGGGTGGACATAGTCGGCGTGATAATGGGTCGCCGTGCCGACCGCGACGACGACGTGTCCCGCCAGCGCCTGTTCCGCCACCCGCTTGGCACGGTTCCAGGCCCAGGCCACCGGCGGCTTTGACAGCGCGCCGTCGCAGGTGAAGCTGAATTGGCAGCCGGTGATGCGCTCTGCCCCCTGGAAGACCACGCCGCACACGGTGTTGGCGTAGTTGGGGTCGCGGACGCGGTTCAACACGACCTGGGCCACGGCCGACTGGCCCTCGGTCGGCTCCAGCGCCGCTTCGTAATAGATGGCCTGGGTCAGGCACCGCTCGGCCCGGCGGCGGTCCTCGGCGGTCGCCGGTTTGAAGGCGAAGGGCTGGGCCGCGCGGAGCAGGCCAGTCGCATTCGGCGTGGCCGCATTCAACTTTATGGCATCCAGGCCGGTGGCACCGAAATCCAGTGTCGGACGCCCGGCCAGCGTCAGCGTCTCCCATCCCGGGGTCAGACCGTACAGGACCGCGTGCCGCAGGGCCGGATCGTTGCGAAATGCGATGGCCAGCTGGGACGGATCCATGCGCGCCGCGATGGCGGCGAAGCCCTTGTCGCCCAGATCGCCGCCGGTCACGTGGCGGACGGTCTCCGCGCGGCGGTCGATCTCGGGACGCGGGGACGAACTGGCGGCCACGGCGAGGCCGATGGCGGCGACGGCCGCGGGCGCGGCGGCGAGCAGCCGGCGCGTCCGTTTGAGCATCGCTGTCCAGTCAGTCCTGACCACGTCCAACTCCCGTTTCCGGCCATTCTGCCGGAGGTTTGCGTCGTCTACGAGTCAAGCGGGGCGTTTTTCAGGCAGGAAAGCGTCGTTCGCCGAAGCCTCAACGCTCGCCGAGCGATGATCGCAGCATCCAGGTGAACTTTTCGTGCGCAGCCAGCCGTTGGGTGACCAGGTCGGCCGAAGCCTCGTCGCCAGCCTCCGAGGCGGTGTCGAATGCGGCTCGGGCCGTCGCGATCAGGGTCTCGTGATCCTGCATCAGTTCCCCGAGCATGGCGGCGGCGTCCTTTTCGGGGTCCCCGTCCTTGATCGAGGTCAGGTTGCCGAAGGCCGAGGCGCTCTGCGGTGCCAGCACCCCGAGGGCGCGAATGCGTTCGGCGATCTCGTCCAGCGCGGCCCAGACCTCGCGGTACTGTTGCTCCAGCAGATTGTGCAGGCTGAAGAACTCCGGCCCGCGGACGTTCCAGTGATAGCCGTGAGTCTTCAGATAGACGGCATAGCTGTCGGCCAGAACCCGCGTCAGCGCCGTCGCGACATCGGCGCGTCGGGCCTTGGACAGGCCGGTATCGATGGTGGCGGTCATGATATCTCCGGAGAGGCTGATGGGGAGAGGACGAAGGTGGGCATCACGAGACCGTTCGCCAGCCCGCGACGATCGTGCGACCGGGCCGGTTCGACGTCGGTAACGTCGGACGGAACGTGATGCTCGCCAAAGCGTTGCATGCAATCGTGGTTTACGCGGGCGGGGGCTGTTGAGTGGGTCGGGCTGGATTTCCGGGACGTCTGTGGAGCGCTGAAGGCGCCGTTTCGGCCCTGGCGCGGATTCCACCCCAGCCGTGGTGGATGAACATCTTCGTTGGAATCGGTTTCGCCGCCGCCGCGCTCTTGCTTCGATGGGCGCTGTCAGGCTTCGACGGACAGGTCAGTGGCTTGACGATCCTCTTGCCGGGGATTGTCCTGGCCGCGCTGACGGCCGGTCGACTGGCGGGCGCGGCCACGATCGTGGCGGCGCTGCTGGGCGGATGGTTCATCGCCGGCCCGACCGCGTCGGGGGTGGGCGTCACCACGCCGCTGGGCGTGGTCGCCACCACCAACTTCATCGTCGTCGGGCTGTTTATGACGATCGTCGCCGCCTCGCTCCGAAAGTCGGTGGGCCGCCTGGACCGTTCGATAGCCGAGCTTTCAGCCGCCGACGCACGCGCCGACGAGAGCGACACCCGCTTCCGGTTGATGGCGGACTCGGCACCCTCGCCGGTCTGGATGACCAACGCCGCGGCCGAGGTCGAGTTCGTCAACGCCGCCCTGGTCGAATTCTACGGCCGACCGACCGAGAGCATCCTGGGTCACGTCTGGAAACAGGTCATCCATCCGGACGACCAGGCCGCAGTCGAGGCGGCCATGCAGGAGGCACGGCCCGCCCGCCGGCCCTATGGTTTCGAGGCGCGCTTCCAGCATGCGGACGGCGGCTGGCGCTGGATGCGGATCGGCGTGAATCCACGCATCAAGGCCGACGGGACCTTCCTCGGCTATGTCGGCATGGCCTTCGACGTCAGCGAGACCCGCGCGGCGATGGATGCGCTGGACGCTCTGGGGCGACGCCAGAGTTTCATGCTGGACCTCTACAATCGCGTCCGCGACCTCGACGATCCTGCGGCGATCATGGACACGGTCCAGAATGCGCTCGGCGAACGGCTAGACGTTCAGCGTGTGGGCTATGGCGAGCTGGACCAAGCCGGTGGCGTGTTCACGCTCTACCGTGACTGGACCCGGGGCGGGACCGCCAGTCTGGAAGGCGAACTGCGCATCGCCGATTTCGGAGGCGAGGTCGATCAGCAGCTCTCGGAAGGCCTGACAGTCGTCGTTCGGGATGTAGCCGACGACCCCGCCACAGCCGGCGCGGCAGCGAGCTTCGAAGCCATAGGCGTGCGCGCCTTTATCGCAGCACCGATCATGCGGCTGGGCGAACTTCGGGCATTCTTGCGTGTCGATGTCGATCTGCCCCGCATATGGAGCGACGCCGAGGTCAAGCTGATCTCCGAGGTCGCGGACCAGACATGGTCTGACGTGGAGCGGGCGCGCGCCGAAACCGAACTACGCGAGAGCGAGGCACGGTTCCGATCGGTCGCCGACACTGCGCCCGTGCTGATCTGGGTCACCCACCCGGATCGCACCCGCGCCTTCGTCAACGAGGCTTATGTCGCCTTCAACGGCGGAACCTGCGAGGAGGCGCGGCTGGCCGACTGGCGCGCCGTCATCCACCCCGACGACCAGGAGCGGATTCTGCGGGAATCGGTCGCCGGCGAGGCGACGGGCCATCCCTTCTCGCTGGAAGCGCGCTATCTGCGCCACGACGGCGCATACCGCTGGCTGAAGTCCTTCTCCCGACCGCGGCCGGGACCGGACGGCTCGGTCCAGGGTTTCGTCGGCGTGGCCTTCGATGTCACCGACATCCGCGAGATCAACGCCCGCCTGGCGGCCTCCGCTACCGAGCGCGACGCCATCCTGGGACAGCTGGCCGAGGGGGTGATCGTCACCGACCCCGACGGCCGGGTCGTGTTCGTCAATGAGGCGGCGATCCGTCATCACGGCGTCGAACACCTCGACGTCCCGCCTGATGACTACGCGGCGGCCTATCACCTGTTCACCGAGGACGGCGAACCCTATCCGACGGCCGAGCTGCCTCTGGTACGCGCAGTGCTGAAGGGCGAATCCGTCACCGGCGCCCGGTGGAGAATTCGGCGTCCGGACGGAAGCGAGGTCCTCGCCGTCGGAAACGCCCGCCCCGTGATCGGCGCCGACGGCCAAAAGATCGGTGCCGTACTTACGCTGCGCGACGAAACTGCCCGGGTTCTGGCCGAGAACCGGCTGATGGAATCCGAGACCCGGTTCCGCACCGTCGCCGACAGCGCGCCGGCCCTGATCTGGATGCTGGACGCCGAGGGTAAGCCCAGCTTCGTGAACCGCCGCTACCGCACCTACTTCGGCATTGAATCCGAACTCGACGTGGTCGAGGGCTGGGGGCGGCTGGTTCATCCGGATGACATCCAGGCCTTCACCGCGGCCTTCGACGCGGCCATCGAGCGGCGCGACCGGTTCGAAGGCGTCATCCGCACGCGCCACGCCACCCTGGGCGAGCGCTGGCTTCGCTGCGAGGCCCTGCCCCGGTTCGACGCCGCCGGCGTTTATCAGGGCTATGTCGGGGCCAATATCGACATCACCGAGGCCAAACGCGCCGAAGAAGACCTCAAACGCATCAATGAACTGCTCGAGGAACGCGTCGGCGAGGCGCTGGCCGAAAAAGCCAGGGCCCAGGCCGACCTGATGCACGCCCAGCGCATGGAAGCGGTCGGCCGGCTGACCGGCGGCGTGGCCCACGACTTCAACAATCTGCTGACGGTGGTGATCGGCGCGCTCGACATCATCCTGCGTTCGCCCAACGACGCCGCCAAACGCCAGAAGCTGGGCGAGGCGGCGCTGGCGGCGGCCCGACGCGGCGAGGGTCTGACCCACCAGTTGCTGGCCTTCTCCCGACGACAGACGCTGCGTCCGCAGGCGCTGGATATCAATGTCCAGTTACGACAGAGCGAGCCGCTGCTGCACCGTGCCGTAGGCGAAGCCGTCGAGTTCAAGCTGAAGCTGCGTCGCGGCGGGGCCCGGGTCAGCGTCGATCCGTCCCAGTTGGAGGCGGCCCTGCTGAACCTGGTGGTCAACGCCCGCGACGCCGTCGGCACCACGGGCGAGATCACCATCAAGACATCGTCCTGCTCCGTGGCGGTCGGCGAGGTGGCCGAACTCGCGCCCGGCGACTACGTCTGCGTGACGGTCTCGGACAATGGCTCCGGCATGCCGCCGGAAATCATCGCACGGGTGTTCGAGCCCTTCTTCACCACCAAGGCCATCGGCAAGGGCACCGGCCTGGGCCTCAGTCAGGTGTACGGCTTCGCACGCCAGAGCGGCGGTGCCGCGCACGTTACGTCGAGCGTGGGCAAGGGCACGGAAATCCGGCTCTATCTGCCCCCGCTGGCCCCGGACGCGAGCCCGGTCGCCGATACCGTTTCGGCCTCGGTGCCCGTCATGGCCGCGGGACGCCGGCTGCTACTGGTCGAGGACGATGTCAGCGTGGCCGCCGTGGCGCTGGAACTGCTGGAAGCGATAGGTCTGGAGGTTCGGGCCGCTCAGACCGGCCCCGACGCTCTCGACCTGCTCCAGCGAGAACGGTTCGACATCATGCTCAGCGACGTGGTCATGCCCGGCGGCATGACCGGCATCGAGCTGGCCCGCGAGTGTGAACGGCGGCATCCCGACATGCGTATCGTGCTGACCTCGGGCTATGCCGGCGAGGACGTGGACGCCGCCCTGACCGGCGCGCCCTGGCCGTTTCTGCGCAAGCCCTATACCGGCGAGCAACTGGCCGCCGTTCTGGGCGACCTCCCGGGGCCGCAGGGCGGGTCGGAGCGTCGGGTCTAGAGCGAAGTCGGTTTGGACGCGATCGCGTCCAAACCCGGATTTCGCTCCGGATTGATGCCGGACTGTTTTTCAGATTCAGGTCGGATCGACCTGAGGCAAAAATAGTCTAGCGGGTGCGCGCCTTGCGGGCCGCATAGCGGGCGTCTCGCGCCGTCTTCTGCTCGGCCTTGGTCAGGGCCTTGCGCTCCTTGCGGGCTCCGCGACGCTCGGCCTCGGTCGCCTCCTCGGACTCGCGTTCGGCCTCGACCCGCGCGGCCTCCTTGTCGGCCTTTATCCGGCGTTCCTCTGCCTTGGCCGCTTCGTGCTGCAGGCGCAGAGCTTCCTTCTCGGCGGCGCGCTTGGCGGCCAGCTTTTCGAACTCGGGATCGGGCGCGGCGGGCTTGGGCTTGAACCGGGCGAGCAGGGCCTTCTTGGCGTCCTGCTGGGTGGTAAGGCGGTCGGCAAAGCCGGTTTGTTTCAGATCTCTCATGCGGAGGTCGTCGAAGTCCTTGTTTGGTTGCGGCAGGTACTGGAACGGCGGTGGGCAAGAAGCGGCCCAGTCCGGGCGCGTCGGCTAACCCTATTTGGAGACGAAAAGCAAGCTGGCGAGGCGGCGAACCGGCACCGCCTCGTCCGACTGTGTCAGTCCGGCTTCTCGGCCTGGCCCACGGCGGCACCGGCCGCGCCACCGACCGCCGCACCGACCGGTCCGGCGACGATGGCACCCGCGATAGCGCCGGTGGCGGCCTTTTGTTCGATGGTCTGTCCACACCCGGCGACGGCGAGAGCCGAAGCGGCGAGGACAAGCGTGAGGACAGCGCGGTTCATGGGTGAAATCCTTTCAGAGACAGCGTGGAAACGCGACCGCGCCCCACACGGTTCCGCTCCGAACCGCCAAGTCACGGAGGCAGACAATCCGTCGACAGGGACAACACCTATGTCGCCAGACAATCTTCGTTAACGACGACGAAACCTGTCTGTGTCATCCTTGTGTCCGTCAATACAGTATCCGATCACATCACTTGATACGCTTACGGAAGGCTGGCACGGGTTAACTTCGCTTTACCAACCGACCCTCCCGCGATGTTGCGCCGCACGCGAGTCTTGCGAATCAACCACATTGGCGCCACAAACGGATGGCTTAAGGCGCGTCCTCGACAACTGGCTCATTCGCCGAACGTCGATCTAGCGCGGACGGATTGCGACGCCGACCTCCAGGATCTGGGGGCTCCAGGAATTGGAGAGGGTCGCCCGGACGCGAGACTATCCCGGGGGCGGCACTGCGCCCTGCCGAACAGGATCGAGCCTTTGCCGAACGTCCCGCACAAGTGCGCCACCCCCTCTGTCGATTGCGCGGCCCGGATTCGGCCCGGGACGGCGGCGGCGGCCTTCGGTGCGCTGGTGGGGTTGGCGATCGGTGGGGCATATCTGGGCGGCTCCGCAGCGAAGGCGACCACGGTGCGGGCCCAAGCGGAGCGCATCGACGGCGCAACGGCGGCCGGATTTACCGAAGAAGCCCTGGCCGCCGCCGCGGGAGGCCTGGACGAGAGCGCCCTGGCCATTGCCCGGCGCCACGACCCCTATACGGTGGCGGGTGGGGCGCAGCGGGATCGCCAGGCCGAACTGCTGACCGCCCGACTCGAGCAATTGCGTGGCCAACCCGTCAACAGCGACCTGCGCCGCGTCAGCCTGACCGGGCCGGTGGCGGCCCAACCCTTCCGGCTCGGCGGTGCCCTGGATGCGTCGCGCGACCTCGATTGCCTGACCCAGGCCGCCTATTACGAAGCCCGTGGCGAGGGCCGCGACGGCATGCGCGCCGTGGCCCA
>JBBQTX010000065.1:0-9100 GCA_038234475.1 Caulobacterales bacterium
GCCTCCCAAACCGCCAACGCCCGAGGAGTTCGAGGCCCGCGAGCCGGGCCGCGGCCGCATGGCGCACCGGCCCGAACATATTCCGCGCAAGGGCTGGACCGACATCTTCTGGCGGCTGGGCGTGTCTTATTTCGGCGACCGGGTCGGCTTCGTCGCCGGCGGAGTGACCTTCTTCGTCATGCTGTCGCTGTTCCCGACCCTGGCCGCCTTCGTCACCGTCTACGGCCTGTTCGCCGATCCGGCGGACGCCTCGGCGCGGCTGTATTTCCTGTATTCGGTCATGCCCTCCGGCGTGGCGCAGTTTCTGTCGGGCGAAATGCAGCGGCTGGCCGAGAATTCGAACACGGCCCTGACCGTCACCCTCGTCTGGACCCTGGCCCTGTCGCTTTGGAGTGCCAACGGGGCGGTGAAGACGCTCTTCTACGGGCTGAACATCGCCTATCACGAGGTCGAGAAGCGCAACATCGTCACCTACAACCTGATGTGCATGGCCTTCACGGTGGCGGGTCTGGCCTCGATCCTGATGACCGCCGTGCTGGTGGTGGGCGTGCCGCTGGTGCTGGGGGTGTTCGGCTGGGCCGCCGAGTGGAGCCATCTGGCCCCGTTCCGCTGGCCGGTGCTGCTGGGGGTCTATGTCGCTGCCCTGACCCTCATCTATCGGATAGGACCGTGCCGGCGGAGGGCGCGGTGGCGCTGGCTGACGCCGGGGGCGATCTTCGCGGCCGTGCTCAGCCTGATGCTGTCGCTGATCTTCAGCTGGTATCTGCAGACCTTTGTGCGCACGGCCTCCTACGGCCCTCTGGCGGCGATGATGGGCTTTCTGCTGTGGACCTGGCTGTCGGTGCAGATCGTCATCATGGGGGCCGAACTCAACGCCGAGATCGAACACCAGACGGCGATGGACACGACCACGGGCCATCCGGCTGCGATCGGCGAACGGGGCGCGGTGGTGGCCGATACGGTGGGTCCGAAGCGCGGGTCTCCGGCGGCTTTGGCGTTTACATTGAAGCACGCCGAGGCGCTGTCGGATCGGCTGCTGAAGCGGCGGATCAGGAACCGCTGATCAGCCGAACTCGGCTTCCAGATCGGCCAGACGCGCGGCCTGGTCCTCGGCGATCAGGGCATTGAGCAAAGGGTCGATGTCGCCCTCGAGAATCTGCGGCAGGCTGTGCACGGTCAGGCCGATGCGGTGGTCGGTGACGCGGCCTTGCGGGAAATTGTACGTCCGGATGCGCTCCGAGCGGTCGCCGGAGCCGACCTGGGACTTGCGGGCGTCGGAGCGGGCCAGGTCCTTGGTCTGACGCTGCTGGTCGTACAGGCGCACGCGCAGGTTCTTCATCGCCTTGTCGCGGTTGACGTGCTGCGACTTTTCCGACGAGGTCACCACGATGCCGGAGGGGAAGTGGGTGATGCGGACGGCGGAATCGGTCTTGTTGACGTGCTGGCCGCCCGAGCCGGAGGCGCGGAAGGTGTCGATGCGGATGTCCTTGTCCTGAATGTCGATCTCGACGTCCTCGACTTCGGGCAGGACCGCGACGGTGGCGGCCGAGGTGTGGATGCGGCCGCCGGCCTCGGTGGTGGGCACGCGTTGCACCCGATGGACGCCGCTCTCGAATTTGAGCCGGCCGAAGACGCCGTCGCCGGTGACTGTGGCGATGATCTCCTTGTAGCCGCCGGCGTCGCCCTCGGTGGCCGAGTCCAGCTCGACCTTCCAGCCGCGCGTCGAGGCGTAGCGGGAGTACATGCGGAACAGGTCACCGGCGAACAGGGCAGCTTCGTCCCCGCCGGTGCCGGCGCGGACTTCCAGCACGGCCGAGGCGTTCTCGTCGGCGTCGCGCGGGGCCAGCAGCAGGGCCACGTCGCGCTCCATCTCCGGCAGGGTCTCCTTCAGCGCCTGCAGTTCGTCGGCGGCCATGTCGGCCATTTCCGGATCGGCGGCCATCGCCTCCAGATCGGCCATCTCGGCGCGGGTCTTCGCCAGCGCCATGACGGCGTCGGCGACCGGCCTCATCTCCGCATGCTCTTTCGACAGGCGCACGATCTCCTGACCGTCGCTGGCCGCGCCCATCCGCGCCTCCACCTGGTGGAAGCGGTCGAGAACCTGATCGAGCCGGGCCTGGGGCAGTCGCAAGGGCGGGATATCCTGAATTCCGGAGGGGCGGAGCCTTACCCCACCGGGTCCGTGTGTGTCGATGGAGGCTCGCCCGGCCATCACGCGCCGATGACAAGGGCGTCAGACCCGGACGGCGACGCAACCTTGACTGCGGCCCGCCATTGCGTCGGTGTTGGAAGGCCCGTCGGGTCGTGTGAAACGGGGCGGAATGGAAACCTTCCTGCTGTTCTTCCTGGTCGGCGTGGTGGCGCAGTCGGTCGATGGTGCCCTGGGCATGGCCTACGGCGTGATCTCGTCCTCGGTGCTGCTGGCCTTCGGCGTGCCGCCGGCCATGGCCTCGGCCAGCGTTCACGGGGCCGAGGTCTTTACCACAGCGGCCTCGGCCGGCAGCCATGTGTGGCATCGGAATGTGGACTGGCGGCTGCTGCGCCCGCTGGCCCTGGCCGGGGTGATCGGCGGCTGCCTCGGGGCCTATGTGCTCGCGGGGATCGAGGGCGACGTCATCAAGCCCTTCATCGTGGCCTATCTGGCGGCCATGGGCGTCTGGATTGTCTGGCGCGCGGGCCATGACATCCAGCCCCGCCGACTGCCGTCATGGTTCATGGCCCCGACGGGGGCCATCGGCGGATTCCTCGATGCCATTGGCGGCGGGGGCTGGGGCCCCACGGTGTCCTCGACCCTGTTCGCCGCAGGACAGGAGCCCCGACGCGCCATCGGCACCGTCAACACCGCCGAATTCTTTGTCACGGTCGCCGTCAGCGCGACCTTCGTCTGGGCGCTGTTGACCGGACACTGGGCAGAAGCAGGGGCGCTGGAGCAGCATGCGGCGGCGGTAGGCGGCCTGGTTGTCGGGGGCCTTCTGGCCGCGCCGTTCGCGGGATTGATCGCCAAACGGGTGCCGAGGAAGGTGCTGACCTATGCGGTCGGCGGCCTGCTGCTGGTGCTGGCGGGATTCCAGGGGTTGCAGCTGGCGGGCTTACTGGGCTGAACGAAAAAGGACGAGACCGGCATGCGCCGGTCTCGCGACCCCATCCGTGGTGTTTAAACTCGCTACTGCGCGGCGGCGGCGGCGGCGACGCGCGCCCGTTCGGCCTCGGCGGCCTGCCAGACGCGTTCCTCGGCGGGGGTCCGGAGGATGACGACCAGCGGGTTCGGCGTCAGGTCGTTCATGGCTCCCGAGGTGCCGTCGACCACGGCACCGATCACGCCGCCGAAGATCACATTGCCGGCCATGCCAGCCGCGCCGCCGCCCGAGATGCCGCTCGCGACCTGGTGTTCCTGGGTGACATAGCCGTCCATCGAGACGGTGGCGCGGAACTCGTCCTTGCGGGGCATGCGGAAGGTGCAGGGCGTTGCGGCGCACTGAAAACCGTTCGAGGTCGCGACGCGGGCACCCGGAGGCGTGCTCTCGACCGTGAACTCCTGGCTGGAACCGCGCGTGATAGTCGCGCAGGCCGGGAGCGCAAGCGCGACGCCGACGAGCACTAGCGCACGCACGCCGAAGCGCGCAGAGGTTGTGAAAATCATCAAAGTCCCCAAAGGATTATCGGCTCACCCCCCGGCGAACCTCCTTATATATCTGGCATCGGGAAGAAGACCGGTCAATCGCAAATAGGGCGACCGCTGGTCTGTCAACCGGGACGGGTTTCCGCGAAGCTGGACCGCCCCTCGAGAACCCGCTGCAAGGCCGTCAGCCCCGGCCGTCCGCCGACCAGATCGAAGTCCGGATGACGGAAACCGATCCAGGTCATGGCCACGCCTGCGGTGATTACGCCTATGTCGAGACGGTCGGCGTCCGGGCCGGCGGCCTCGAGCATATCCAGGGCGCGGGTCATGTTTTCGGTCCAGCGCGCGATCCAGGACGGGGACTGTTCGCCTTCGGGCCGACGCAGCTCAAGCAGCAGTTTGACGCCCATTTCCAGCGCCTGATTGCCCAGGGTTTCCAGTCGTCGCACCCGAAGCCGGTTCGGGCCGTCGGCGGGGAGCAGGCGCGGGCCTTCGCCGAGGGCGTCCAGGTATTCACAGATCACCGGGCTGTCGCTCATCGGCAGGCCGTCCTCCGCGATCAGCGTCGGGACCTGGACGACCGGGTTGGAGGCCAGCAGTTCGGGTGCGTTGGCGTAAGGATCGACCACGATCTCCTCGATCCGGTCGATCAAGCCCTTCTCGCGCGCCACGATCCGGCATTTGCGGGCGAAGGGCGACGGGCCGGTAATGTAGAGTTTCATTCGGGGGGATACTGCCGGGCTGAATGGAGGACACGAAGAATGCGGATCGAGTCGAGGTCGATGCGATAGATCAATAATTCGGAAGGACCACCATCTCGCGCGTGCTTGGCTCCCGGCCTGCCCGATACTGGCGGGTATAGACGCCGAGACCGGCCGCAGCCTCGAAGATCAGATCGGCGATCCGATCAGCTGCGACCGGATTGTCGCGTGAGATGTAGTCGGCGATGCCATCGACGTCACGGTGCGCCTTCGCACCCCAGACGACGGGAAACACCAGGACGACTTCGTCCGGTGACGCTGGATGGTCGATTTCACTCGCCGCACGACTTCGTCGTGGGGGATTGGCGGCGTCGTATCATCCATGGCTTCGCGCACCCTGGCCCGGAACCAGACGTCATAGGCTTCAGCCTCTTCGGTCGAGGCGAATTCGGATTCGATGGGAGACAGGGCGGGCATCACGCAAGTATGCGCCCGGCCCCTTCGGCCCGCAACCGATTGCTACCCTGCCGCGACGAGCGATTCGCCCTCAACCGCCCGCGCGGCGTCCAGCTCGGCGGCCCTGGCCTCGACCAGTTCGACGATGTGGTCGATCATGCCGTCGTTGTGCTGTTTGTGGGCCATCTTGCCGTTGACATAGACCATGCCCGATCCGGCCCCGCCGCCGGTGAAGCCGACGTCCGTATACAGCGCTTCGCCCGGCCCGTTGACGACACAGCCGATGATCGACAGCGACATGGGGGTGGTCACGTGTGCCAGCCGTTCCTCGAGGATGCCGACTGTCTCGATGACGTTGAAGCCCTGACGCGCACAGGACGGGCAGGCGATGATGTTGACACCACGATGGCGCAGACCCAGCGATTTGAGGATGTCGAAACCGACCTTGATCTCTTCCACCGGATCGGCGGCGAGGGACACCCGGATGGTGTCGCCGATCCCGGCCCAGAGCATCGAACCCATGCCGATCGCCGACTTGATCGTGCCCGAGCGCAGCGGCCCCGCCTCGGTGACGCCGAGGTGCAGGGGGCAGTCGATGGCATCGGCCAGTTGCTGATAGGCGGCGACGGTCAGGAAGGGGTCGGATGCCTTCACCGAAATCTTGAACTCGTGGAAGTCGTGATCCTGCAGGATGCGGGCGTGATTGAGCGCTGACTCGACCATGGCCTCGGGGCAGGGCTCGCCGTATTTCTCGAGCAGTTCCTTCTCCAGCGATCCGGCGTTGACGCCGATGCGCATGGCGCAGCCGTAGTCCTTGGCGGCCTGGATGACCTCGCGGACGCGGTCGGGCGAGCCGATATTGCCGGGATTGATGCGCAGGCAGGCGGCGCCGGCCTTGGCCGCCTCGATGCCGCGCTTGTAGTGAAAGTGGATGTCGGCGACGAGCGGCACCCGCGACTCGCGGACGATGGTGCGGAAGGCGGCGGTCGACTCCTCGTCGGGGCAGGACACGCGGACTATGTCGGCCCCCGCCTCTTCGAGCTGGCGAATCTGGTCGATCGTCGCGCCGGCATCGGTCGTCGGCGTATTGGTCATCGACTGGACGGAGATCGGGGCGTCGCCGCCCACGGGCACGGACCCGACCATGATCTGGCGGCTCTTGCGGCGCTCGATATGGCGCCAAGGCCGGATGCGACCCAGTTCGGTGGTGTGGTCAGCGCTCATGAGGTCCCGAACATAGGGGATCGACGGCGGAATGGCCACGACGACTGGACGTGAAATCAGCCGACCTGACCACCATTGACGGCGTTCTGGACCGAAACCGCCTGGATCCGGGCTTGCGCCTGGACGTCCGCTGCGGCGGCACGGGCCGCCTCGGTGCGGGTCGCCAGCTCGACCGCGGCCTGACGGGCCAGGGCCTGGGCGCGGGTGTTGAGCTGGCCCAACGAGGTCAGGGCGGCCTCCAGGCGGCCGCCGTGCTCGCCGTTCAGATAGACGTCGAAGGCGGTCGGGTCGGAGACATCGACGACGGCGGCCACGCCCAGCGGTGCGCGCCAGGCGTCTCCGGCGGCCAGTTGTCGGGCGAAAAGGACTCGGCCATCGGCCATGCGGACGACGATGCCGGCGGCCTTGCGGGCCTGGATCACGACCTGCGAGACATTGGCCGAGGCACCGTAAATGGCACCGCGCGGATTGAAGGCTTTCTGGACCGGCGAGCCACTGGAGGCAGCGGCCGCGAGGCCTTCGGGCGAGGCCGGGTCGATGCCGGTCAGCTCGGTCTCAAGGCCCGGCGTGATGTAGAGGGCGGGAATGGTCTGGTCCGGCGGGGCGGGGCGCGGTGCGGACAGGCGCAGCATACCCTCTTGGCCGGGGACATCGCCCAGGGTCCAGCTTTCCGGGATGGCGGCGATATCGGACGGCTGGGGCGCGTGCATCAGGTTGACGCGCTGCAGGACGTTCCAGCCGACGACGGCCAGCACCAGCGCAAGACCGGCCACGATCAGGCGGGGCGAAAAGCGGCGGGCGTCCTCGAAGGCGACGCCGACGGGGGCCTGAAGAGGCACCGACGGATCGGGGCTTTCGCGCTTGAACCGTTCGACGGCCAGCTGTTCGTCCAGGCCCAGCGCACCGGCGTAGGAGCGGACATAACCGATCGAGAAAACTCGGTTGGGCAGGGTGGAGAAATCGTTCTGTTCCAGCGCGGTCAGATAGCGCGAGGGAACCCGGGTGATGGCGGCCAGCTCGGCCAGGGAGCGACCGGTGTGCTCGCGAGCGATGCGCAGGCCGTCACCCAGAGTCGGAGCGTCGGTGACGGAAGGCACGACATCCTTCCAGTCGGGACGAGCCCGAAACTCTTCCGGGGCATGCCCCGTATCCAGCGCCATGACGCCTGACCCCACACTCGACGCCAAGGAACTCTCGCGCGCCGTACTCGTACCGGGGGGCTGTACCATATCGGGATGACAGTTCGGGCCTGCCCCCGCCGGCGGCCCATACACACCTTGTGGATAACTCATAAGAGCCGACCGTTCAACGATTTGTTAAGGGTCCCGCACGTGTCGGAGCGGGACGGATCAGATCGTGACGTTCAACTTCCGGGCCAAGGACTCCAGCTCGCCCCGGATCGAGCCCGCGGAGGAACCCAGCAGGTTGGTCATGCCGCGCCGCGCCGCCGGCAAATCAGCCGACAGGATCATCCGCTTGACCGGCCCGACACCGCCCGCCGGGGCCGAAAGACGGGTGTATCCCAGGGTCAGCAGGGCGAAGGCTTCCAGCGGGCGTCCGGCCAGTTCTCCGCACACGGACACCGGCGTTCCGGTGTCCGCGCACTTCTTCTGAATCTCGGCCAAGGCGCGCAGTGCCGGCGGCGACAGGGGGTCGTACCGGTCGGACACCAGCGGGTTCGTGCGGTCGGCGGCGAACATATACTGGAACAGGTCGTTGGTCCCGACCGAGACGAAGTCGGTCAGGGGCAGGAGCGCGTCGAGGTGCCAGAGCAACGACGGGCATTCGATCATGGCCCCGACCCGCAACAGGGCGGGCAGGGTGCGCCCGCGCCGTTTGGCCCAGGCGCATTCGACATCGACCAGCGCGCGAGCGGCGCGGAACTCGTCGACCGTGGCGATCATCGGGAACATGACGCGTAGCTCGCGGTCAGTCGCGGCGATGAGCAGGGCGCGAAGCTGCAATCGCAGCAGGCCGGGGCGGTCGAGGCCGAGGCGGATGGCGCGACGGCCCAGGGCGGGGTTCTCTTCCCGCGCGGTTTCCAGATAAGGCAGGACCTTGTCGCCGCCGATATCGAGGGTGCGGAAGGTGACGGGCCGGTTGCCGGCGGTGTCCAGCACCAGTTTGTACAGCGCCGTCTGGCTGGTCAGCCGCGGCAACTCCTCCGACACCATGAACTGGAATTCGGTGCGGAACAGGCCGATGCCTTCGGCCCCCGTGGCGTCGAGGTTCTCCAGGTCGACGGCGAGCCCCGCGTTGGTCAGGACAGTGATCCGGGTGCCGTCGAGGGTGACGGCCGGCACGTCACGCAGCTTGGTGAACTCGGCCTGACGCGCGCTGCGAACCAGCATGCGCGACTGAACGGCGGCCAGCATGTCGGGGCGGGGGCGCAGATAGGTCTCGCCGGTCTCGCCGTCGACGATGACCAGATCGCCCTCGGAGAGCCGGTCGCGCAGGCCCATCAGGCGGCCGACGCACGGGATCTGCAGCGCCCGGGCGACGATGGCAGCGTGGCTGGCGGCCGATCCCTCTTCGAGAAGCAACCCCCTCAGCTTGTGGCGCGGATATTCCAGCAGGTCGGCGGGCCCCAGGTTACGGGCCACCAGAATGGCGTCGTCGGGCAGGTCGCGCTCGCCCGGCTTGTCGCCTGCGAGGAAGCGCAGCAGCCGGTTGGCCAGGTCCTCGAAGTCGTGCAGCCGCTCCTTGATGTAGGGGTCCCGGGCCTGGGCGAAGCGGGCGCGGTGTTCGTTACGGACGCGGTCGACGGCGGCCTCGGCGGTCAGGCCGGTGCGGACGGCCTCCTCCAGCGACCGGTTCCAGCCCCGGTCGTCGGCGAACATCCGGTAAGTTTCCAGCACCTCGAACGGCAGGCCGGCCAGCTTGCCCTGACCGCCGTCGAGGATGGAATCGATATTGGCCTTGAGCCCGATCAGGGCCTCGCGCAGACGGATTTCCTCGACCTGCTGGTTCTCGGCCAGCAGGTTCTCCGGCGGCACCGGAGCCTCGTGCAGGATGACGTGGCCGTAGGCCAGACCCTCGGCGAAGCGCTGGCCTTTGAGCGTTTCCGGCCGGTGGGGCGCGACCTCGATGTCGCGCAGCT
>JBBQTX010000066.1:0-9049 GCA_038234475.1 Caulobacterales bacterium
GGCCCTGCCCGCCGGTCTGGCCATCGGTTTCGCCGCAGCGGGGCGGCTACGCTTCCCGGCCCACCCGCCGGCATCGATCAATCCGCTGATGCGTATCTCGGAAGTCGGTCTGCTCATGACGGCGCTGGGCTTCAGCGGGGCGACCCTCTTCGCCGTCGCGCCGGGCTGGAGCTACGCCGATGTGGTGCAGCACGGCGTCGCCCCGTCGGCATGATGGGCCTGGCGAGCGGACCGGCCGGCGCGCTGGCCGGGGCCGCCTTGGTGGCCGGAGTAGGCCTTGCCGGCCTGCGGACCCGGCGGTTCCGGTTCCAGAGGACGGGCCCTGCGATCCTGCTGCGCTCGATCGCGGGCGGCGCGGTGATGGCGGTGGGCGCGGCCATGGTGCCCGGTGGCAATGACACCATGCTGCTCGCGGCCCTGCCGGCGGCCACGCTGAGCGGCGCCGTCGGCTATCTGGTCATGACCGGCACCGTGGTCGGCCTGCTGTTGGTCGCACGCCACGGATGGCCGGCGCTTCGCCGCCTGCGCGATCGATAAAGCCGTCAGGAGACGGCGACCGCAGCCTGAACCGCCAAGGCCTGCACGGTCTCGCGCACGTCGTGCACCCGGATGATCGATGCACCCCGCCGCGCCGCCTCCAGCGAGAGGGCCAGGGAGCCGCCAAGACGGTCACCCGGGTCAATCGCCGTCGGATCGATCGACTGGATCGTCCGCTTGCGGCTGGCCCCGTACAGCACCCGAAAGCCGGTGGCCGCCAACCGGTCCAGATGGGCGGTGAGGGCCAGATTGTGTGCCACTGTCTTGCCGAAGCCGATGCCTGGATCCAGCCAGATGCGGTCGCGATGGACCCCCGCCGTCATGGCCGCCTCCGCCCGGGCGACCAGCCAGTCGGTGATCTCCCCCACGACGTCCCCATATTGGGGATCGGCCTGCATGGTGCGCGGTTCGCCCCGCATGTGCATCAGCACCAGGTCGCACCCGAGTTGGGCAGCGGTCTCAAGACTGTCTTCGGCGTGGCCGAGGGCGGTCACATCGTTCCACATTGTCGCCCCGGCGGCGGTGGCGGCGCGGGCGACAACCGGCTTCATCGTGTCGATGCTGATCGGGCCTGGCCAGCGGGCGCGCAGACCCTCGATGACGGGCACCACGCGGTCGACCTCATCGACCAAGAGCACAGCTTCGGCACCCGGCCGGGTGCTCTCGCCGCCGATGTCCAGGAGGTCCGCGCCCTGTTCAACGAGCCGCAGCCCGTGTGCCACCGCAGCCTCGACCGAGCCCAGTCGGCCGCCGTCCGAGAAGCTGTCGGGCGTGACGTTGACGATGCCCATGACACGGGGGCGGTTCATTCGCCCCTGCCTCCGATCAGGCTGCCGAGAGCGTCGAGATAGGTGGAGAAGGCCTGGCGGCCCTCACGGGTGATCGAAACCCGGGTCAGAGGCTTGTTCGCGACGAAACTCTTGTCGATGGCCACATAGCCGGCCTCTTCCAGCTTCTTTAGATGCACCGACAGATTGCCTTGTGTGGCCTCCAGCGCCGTCTTCAGTTCGGTGAAATCGGCCGCGTCGGAGTCGGCCAGATAGACCATGATCCCCAGCCGCAGCCGGCCGTGGATCACCTCGTCGATCCGTCCAAGATCGGCCAGGCCCATGGTTCAGGCCGCCTTCGACCCGGAGCGGGCGTCGCGGAACATGACCCAGCCGGGCAGGGCGAACAGCAGAAACAGGGCGACAGTGCAGACGCCGAGGTACCACATCGGCTCGCGGACCAACACGCCGAGCGCGACCGCCGTGACCCAGCCGCCCAGCGCCGTGGCCAGCATCCAGCCCTTCCGCTTCAGCGTCCACGCCATATACCAGGCAGCAGCCTGAAGGGCGAAGACGATGGCTGCGTAATAAAGCCAGATGGCGAAGTCCTGATCTCTGTAAGCGCCGACGCCGAAGACAATGATCACGGCAAAGTTCGCCATGCCGGTGGCGCTGAAAGCTGCGTTGAGACTGCGGGTCGCCATCGGACCGCGATTGGAGCCGCCGTCCTTTAGATCCTTCAGGATGGCCCAGGTCAGAATCGACAGAAAGGCGACGCTGATCCCGGCGATGAAGGCGAGGTTGGCGAGGTCCGGCCAGCGAATCAGCCCGGTCGCCTGACCGACATGGAACAGACACTGCAGGCCGTACAGCAGACCGCCGGCCAGATAGCAGACCGCGAGGGTCATCGGCGGTCGTCCCCCGCCCTCGACGATCGAACGCATGAAGGCGAGGTCGTCCTCGGGGGAATGCATGCGGGGCTTTGCGGGCATGGGTCGAGTCTCCGAAACCGGCTCGTCAACGGGGTGGACGAGCCGGTCGGTGTTGGCAAGCTATTCGGCGGGTGAAAGGGCCGCTCCCCGGGGACGGCGCCAAGGGACTCGGCGGCCGTTCAGCCACCGGCCGACGAAGGTGTGGCGCACCAGCAGTTCGTAAGTCACAAGGCTGACTCCCATGACGCCACCGACAACTACCGCCAGTTTGGCGAACCACGGCCAGGGCGCGTCCAGCAACAGCAGCTGCCCTGCCATCACCAGCGGCAGATGGACGATATAGACCCAGTAGGAGGCGTCGGCGAGGTAGCGGCGGATGGCGCTGTGGCCCGAAGTGAAACGCAGCGCCAGGCTGATGACGGCGAAGGTCGAGGCGAAGACGGCCAAGGCATAGATTGCCGCCATCGTCGCCTTCATATCGGGATCGCTCATCGGCGCGAGCACCGGAACCGGACCGCCCGCCATGACCATGGCCGCCGCGCCCGTTCCCAATGCCACGACCGTGAAAACGGGCCACAGGCGTTCTATCCGGACCAGAAGGTCACGGCGGCGATCCAGCAGGAAGCCGAGGCCAAAGGCCGCGCCGAACCCGATCAGGGCGGGTGTGTTGGGGATCAGACCGGTGTCCGGCGTCGGCACCCCGAACCATGGCATCCAGTTCGGGAACATATAGAGGCTCAGGGCCAAAGGTGCCGCCAGTAGCGCCGGGGTCCAGGGTCCGATCAGGGCGCCGGTCAGGCGGTCGATCATCCGACCCCAGCCGCCGTTGCGATCCAGCACGGCAAAGGGCGCACGCAGGACCAACATGGCGGCATAGAGGATCAGCAGTACCCACAGGAACCACAGATGGGTCAGCGGAAAATTCTGAAGCGTCATCGCCGGCGGGGGCGGCGCATTCGTCGGCAGGCTGCCGCCGTTGTCGATCGCCGCCTTCCAGATGAGCACGGCGACTATGGCCGGAAACACGACCCACCACAGGCCGAACAGGACGCCGCCGATCCGGCTTGTCCGGTCCTTTACGAAGCCCCGCACGCCGCGCCTTTGCAGCATCATATGGGCGAACAGGCCGGCGATCAGGAAGAAGGTCGTCATCCGGAACAGGTGGATGGCGAAGAAAAGAACGCCGGCACCGGCGGATGTCTGATCGTCGGTGGCGATCCATACTGGTGCCGGAATGTAGGCCATGGAGGCGTGCAGAACGACGCCCAGCAGCAGGGCGGTTCCCCGCAGGGCGTCGAGGCCGTGGAGACGCTCGGACGGACGAGTTTCGGATGACGACATGGCAAGGGCTCCGCTCTGATGAATCACCATATCGCATAGACAAGTTTATTTTGCAAACAAGTTCACCAGAAAGAACCCGCCGCAGATTTCTCCGGCGGCGGGCTCACATGTTTTGGCGATCAGTGGACGGTCTGAACCTCGACCGAAGTCCCGTCCGACACCGGGGTGATCGGCACGGAGACCGAGGGTCCGGCGTTGGGGAAGTTGTTCTCGTCGCGATTCGGGGCCTGGCCCTTCTCCAGCAGGTCCTTGATCTCCTGACCCGAGAGGGTCTCGAACTCCAGCAGGGCCTGGGCAAGGGTCTCCAGATCGGCGGCCTTGTCGGTCAGGATATGGCGGGCCACGTCCCAGCCCTCGGTGACCAGGCGCTTGACCTCGGAGTCGATGATCCGGGCCGTATCTTCCGAGACGTTCTGGCTGCGCGCGACCGAGTGGCCGAGGAAGACCTCCTGCTCGTTCTCGCCATACGCAACAGTTCCCAAAATCTCGGAGAAGCCCCACTGCGTCACCATGCGACGGGCCAGTTTGGAAGCCTGCTGGATATCCGACGAGGCACCCGAGGTGATGTTCTCCTTGCCGAAGATCAGCTCCTCAGCCACGCGGCCGCCGGCCATGATGGCGATACGATCGACCATCTGCTGGTATTTCATGGAGTAGCGGTCGCCTTCCGGCAGTTGCATTACCATGCCCAAGGCCTGGCCGCGCGGAACGATGGTCGCTTTGTGGACGGGATCGGCCATCTTGACGTTCATGGCGACGATCGCGTGGCCGCCCTCGTGGTAGGCGGTCAGGCGGCGCTCTTCCTCGTTCATGGCCATGGACTTGCGCTCGGCCCCCATCATCACCCGGTCCTTGGCATCCTCGAAGTCGCGGTGAGTGACCATGCGCCGGTCCTTGCGTGCCGCCGTCAGGGCCGCCTCATTGACCAGATTGGCCAGGTCGGCGCCGGAGAAGCCGGGCGTGCCGCGAGCGATGGTTCGGACATTGACGTCCGCGGCCAGCGGCACGTCCTTCATATGCACGCGCAGAATCTTTTCGCGTCCGCTCACATCGGGATTGGGCACCACGACCTGACGGTCAAAGCGGCCCGGACGCAGCAGCGCAGGGTCCAGCACGTCGGGCCGGTTGGTGGCGGCGATCAGGATGATGCCTTCGTTGGATTCAAAACCGTCCATCTCGACCAGCAACTGGTTCAGCGTCTGCTCGCGCTCGTCATTGCCGCCGCCAAGGCCTGCGCCGCGGTGACGACCGACGGCGTCGATCTCGTCGATGAAGATGATGCAAGGCGAATTCTTCTTGGCCTGTTCGAACATGTCGCGCACGCGGCTGGCGCCGACGCCGACGAACATTTCGACGAAGTCAGAACCCGAGATCGAGAAGAACGGTACGCCCGCCTCGCCCGCCACAGCGCGCGCCAGCAACGTCTTGCCGGTGCCGGGCGGGCCGACCAGCAGGGCACCCTTGGGGATCTTGCCGCCGAGACGCTGGAATTTGGCCGGGTCCTTAAGGAAGTCGACGACCTCCTGCAGTTCATCCTTGGCCTCGTCCACGCCCGCCACGTCCTCGAAGGTCTTACGGCCCTTGTGTTCGGTCAGCAGCTTGGCCTTGGACTTGCCGAAGCCCATGGCGCCCCGCGCCCCGCCCTGCATCTGGCGCATAATCAGGATCCACAGACCGATGATCAGCACGAAGGGCAGCAGGCTGAGCAGCGCCGTCACCCACACCGACTGGCGCGTGGTCTTCACATCGACCTCGGCCCCCTTGGCCTGAATGCTGTCGACGAGGACCGCGTTCGGCACCGGGGTGGTCACTGTCACCAGGGTGTTGTCGCGCAGCGTGGCCTTGATGGTTTCGCCGCGCACCTCGATGCTGGCGATCGACCCGCTGTCACGCGCCTTCAGCAGGTCGGAATAACTCATGATCTGCGCGCGCGCGGGCGCGGCCTTGGCACCCGGCGTGGGCAACACCCCCGGACGATCGACGGCGACATAGACCGCCAGAAGACCCAGGAGAACGGCACCCCAGATGGCCAGATTGCGAAGGTTCATTCTCGTCTCATTCCCTTGAAGCGCCGACGCGCTCCGTCATTGGATGATGTCAGCGTGGAAAATAGGGGGTTCCGGAGCGATCCGCCATGTGTTGCGGTACCAAGGTCCCTTTCGTGCGTCATTCGGTCCAGCGCCAACGCCAGTCGTTCCTCGACCAGCGACCGCGCCTTTGCGACCGCCCCTGCAAGAACCGGCGCAGTTCCGTCGTTCCGGATCAGCACAGGGTGCGCCCCCCGCACGGCCGACGGCATTCTCTTCAGGACCGCTCTGTCGGTGCCCGCGAGCGCCGCAATCCGCCCCGCGGCGGGCACGACAGACCAGCCAGGCACATCGGCGGTGATCGCCCAACGGCCGTCCCAGACCACCTCCACGCGCGCCGACAGCGGCTGTGGCGCTATCCGCCGACGCGCGAACTCCCCGGCCTCGCGGCTGACGAGGATTTGATCGCCGTCCGTGGCCACGCGGGCTCCGCACACCACCCCGACGAAGGTCTCGCCCGACCGCAGCCGTGCCAGCAGCGCGTCCAACCGCTGGCCTCGCGGCAGCCGGTCTCCGCCCCCGGCACAGACGAGCGCGGCGGCAAGCGTCGATCCATCGAGGCTTCGATCCGCACGAAACCATCCCTCTCCCGTGGAGAGAGGGATTGATCGCACGGGCGCACCGCCACGGGTCTTGCGCGAAACGGGGGCGGCGTCCGGTGTATGCTTGGCTCCCTCTCGGTCCGGGAGAAGGGTAGCGCGGGCCCGACTTCTCGCGAACCGGACGTCCTCATTGGCCGGGTCATCGATCCAGTTCAGCCCCCTCGCCGCCAGCCAGTCCCGAATTTCGCCCCGCCGCGCGCCGAGCATCGGGCGAAGCAGCATCAGCCCCCGCCCCTCGGGCCAGGCCGGTGACGGGGTCCAGTCGCGCAGCCGCCCCAGCGTCGAGCCCTCCGCCCGCATGACCTCACCCTCCGCGATGTCGTCGGCGGTGTGAGCGAAAAGCACCACCCGGGCACCCGCCGCCCGAGACGCATCCGCGATCAGCCGATGCCGCGCCATCCGGGCGGCGGCGGGTAGCCCCCCGGCCGGCTTGGTATCCGTCCAGACCACCCCCCGCCAGTCCGCCCCGACCGAATGGGCGGCCTGTTCGGCGAAGGCGCTCCAGCCGGGGCTGTCCGGACTCAATCCATGATCGACGGTCACGGCCAGCAGGCCACGGCCGTGGGTCTTGGCCCATCCGGCGGCGACATGAAGCAAGGCCAGGGAGTCGCCACCCCCCGACAGGGCCAGCACGACCGGCTGCCCAACCCTCGGCTCGAGTCGCGCGGTGAGGCCGGCCTCGACTCCGGCCACCCAAGCGGCATCAAGGCCAGGCGTCAGCCCGGTCTCCGTGCCGGCGTGGCGGCGGCCGCCGGGCAGCCGACCCGCGTCCGGGTCACGGTCGCCCGGGCCAGAACGGCCGGCGTCGCGCCCGGGGCATAGCGGCGGGTGAATTCGTTCAGCGCAGTGCAGGCCTGGGTCTTGCGGTCGGTGGCGAACAGGGCCGACGCCAGTTCCAGCGTCGTCGGTCCGGCCCACGGTGTTGTCGGCCAGCCCTGCAGGGCCGTGGCGTAGGCGGACACGGCACCGGCGGGGTCGTCGGCGGAAATGCGAAGGTCCCCCAGCCGGCTGGAGGCCTCGCGACCTTGCGGCGTGTCGGGCCAGGCCGCGACCACCGTCTGCAGGGCGCGGTCGCCCATCTCCGGATCGGTCGCCGCAAGCCTTACGGCCGCGGTCAGGTCGCGCGCGGCGTCGCCGGTCGGCGAGGTGGTAGGGATTGCTGCGTTCAGGGCGGCCTCGCGCACGGCAGCCGCCTCCATGGCACGGAGCCGGCCTTCCGCATCGCGCACGCGCGCGCCCAGGGCCGTGTTGTCGCGACCGCTCTCGTCCAGCTGGAAGGTCAGCCGCTCCAGATCGCCGTTCACGCGCTGAAGACTGGCTTCCATGTCCTGCAGCCGGCGGTCCATCAGCCCGACGCGGCCCTGAAGCGCCACGACCTCCGCGTCCGGCTCGATGATCACGGGCTGTCCGGCGGCGTTGCGCTGGGTGACCGCGCGCTCGAGGCGGCGCACGTTGCGGTCCAGTTGTTCCAGGCGACGCTTGTCCCACTGGACCGGCTCCAGCGGCGCGGTCTGGGCGACGACGGTTCCGGCGATCAGGGCGATGCCGACGGCGGTCAGCACAGCGTTGCGGGTGCGGAGGACGGCAGGAAACTGGATCATGACGGATTTCGTCCCACCTATTTAAGGCCGGTTCAAGGTCTCCGCCCTGTCACGAAGGGATGGGGAGGAGGCGCAGCGCCGAAGGCGGCGTGACGGAGGGGCTGTCGGCTTCAAGAGCCCCTCCAACACTTCGTGGTCCCCCTCCCCTTCGCGGGCGAGGAGACTTGTTCCTAACGAGTTGCGCCGCTGACAATCGCCGTATGGGCGTTGCGATTGCGGGCGAAGGCTTCCTCGTTCGAGCCGGCGGCGATCGGGCGTTCCTTGCCGTAGCTGATAGTGTCGATCCGGCCGGCGGAGACCCCGCGCTGGACCAGATAGGCGCGCACCGATTCGGCTCGGCGGGCACCGAGGGCGAGGTTGTATTCACGGGTGCCGCGTTCGTCGGCATTGCCCTCGATCCGGATGGTCACCGACGGATAGCGCTGCAGCCAGGCGACCTGCGCATCGAGGCGCGGAAAGGCTTCCGAGCGGATCGTATAGCGGTCGAGGTCGAAATAGACCCGGTCGCCGATGTTGACGATGAAGTCCTGCTCCGATCCCGGTGCGGCGGCACCCAGATTGCCGCCCGAAACCGGGCCGGCACCGTTGTCGGTGTAACGGTCGTTGGCCGGCGGCGGCGTCTCGCCTGCACCCGATTGCACGGGCTGGCGAGGGGTACAGGCGGCGATGGCGGTCACGGCCAGGCCGACGGCGGCCAGACGGACGAGGGTCGAGGGGTTCATCATCGGATCGTCTCCTTCAGGATCGAGGCCGGGGCCCCAGCTTGGCTGTAAAGGGTCGGTACTGTCATGCCAGCGATTTCGCCAGTCACGATAACGCAGGTTTGAGCCATAAGGCTCCGTTTCGTGATCAGGTCGGGCAACTGTCGGGTCCGTTTCCACCCAGGTTGGAGGGTTGTTCGTCCAGCAGGGGCGACCAGGCCGGGTCCGAGCCGCGGCCCGAATATCCGGCCTGCGCCACCACCCGACCCGACAGATCGACGGTCCAGAGCCGGGTGTCTCCGCCGGGCGACTGGCGCGCGAACATGATGTAGCGACCGTTCGGCGCCCAGGACGGGCCCTCCTCGAAATAGCTGGACGAGAGGATGCGCTCGCCCGAGCCGTCGGGCCGCATGACGCCGGTCGAGAACCGGCCGCCGCCCTGTTTGGTGAAGGCGATCAGGTCGCCGCGCGGGCTCCAGTT